>JAZFSL010000098.1:0-4450 GCA_036446135.1 Rhodospirillales bacterium
GCCTGACACAAAAGGCTGATTATTTCATCGGAACCGGCGCCACAGACGATGCGCTCGCCGTCTAACCCATGGTGTTTAGCCAAGGCGTGCCTGAGCGCCCGGTGCCCGCCGTCCGGATACCGGTGCAGGTTCTGCCCTGCTTCCTGGTAGGCCTCAACCGCTTTCGGGCTGGGGCCGAAGGCGCCTTCGTTGCTGGACAGCTTGATGATTTTATCCTGGCCGTCCAGGGACGCGGTGCCGCCCTCATAAGGGGCGATATCCATAATGCCGGGACGCGGGGTGGGGGCGCTCATTCGCTGCCTCCGTTTTCCCTTGGGGCCATATCGGATGCGTGCAGGGGCACCGCATAGCCGCCCAGGTGCAGGACGCGCTTCGCCCGCTCGCCGAGGCCATCCATGAGGCGGGTGATTTGGCGGCCGCCGTCTTCGATAAAACCGATAACCTCCACCAGATAGGTCCAGACGGCCGGTCGGTTGGGGTCATGCCACATTAAATTGAACATGGTCGAAAAACCGGCCTGGGACAGGGCCCCTTCGATAGCCTTGGCGCCGATATCTTCTCCCGCTTCGATGGCCAGGAAAGACCGGTCGCGGCCGGTTTCTTCCTGAGCCACGGCGCAAATCACCAAGGCGTCCTCCGTGCCGCGGTGATTGCCGCCCGGTATGAAAGGTAGCCGCGCGATGACCTTCGGCGTTTCAGGCTGGTCGGAGACTAAAAGCCGCCACCATTGCTCGATATCATCCGAGCGCGGCATCGCCAGCACGCCGACCGTGGCATCGTTATTGCGCACGGCTTCGACAACGCTGCGGGCGGAAACATGACGGGTCATCGGCGTAAAGCTGCCGTACTGGTCGCGGGCCAGGTCCCAACAGCCCTGTTCCCCTTCGGGGACAGAAACGGCGACGGAAAAGGGTCCTTCAAAATGCAGCGTGGCGACGATCAACTCGCGCCAAATGCGGCCCAGTTCGGGCTTCGGAAAAGAACCGCTATAGCGAGCCATCAGGCGGTACAGGATTTCGGCCTCTCGGGCCGGCCTGATTTTTATTTTCTCGCCCTGTTTGGCGCTGCGGACTCTTTCGACAACCGTGGTCCGCTTCATGATCAGATCATGAATGGAATCATCTATCACATCGATTTCCCGGCGCAATGCCTGGAGCAATTCTTTGTCGGCTGTCATGGTCTTCGCCTGCAAAATTCAAAAAGAGCCTGCTTTTTTCAGCCTTGAGCCCAGAAAGCCTCAGGGTAAAAAACCTAAGTCGGACGGCCGGGAAAAGCGCGCTTAGTGATACTGGCATGAGCATGGAAAATCAAAGAAAACATTGACACATAGCGGCCTCACTCCTAGCTATGAAGCCCATTTCACAACTTTAAAATCGCCCGGGCACTACCCCGGACACCAATAGTGACAAAGCGAAAGCCGTCATGTCAGTAGAGGAAAGTCATACAAAGGCCTCAACCGAAGGGGCGCCCGATTCCGAGTCTGTTCCTGGCCATTCCGTGCGCCTGGGGATCAACGCGCCGTTGCGCCTTGATTGCGGGGTGGAAATATCCGATTTCCCCGTCGTTTATCAGACCTATGGCGCGCTCAACCAGGATAACACCAACGCCATCCTGATTTGCCACGCCCTGACCGGGGATCAGTTTGTGGCCGGGGATCACCCTATCTCCGGTAAAAAGGGTTGGTGGGACTTGATGGTCGGGCCGGGCAAGACAATTGATACCGACAAATACTTCGTTATTTGCGCTAATATCCTTGGCGGCTGCCTGGGCACTTTGGGACCAAAGGAAACCAACCCGGAAACGGGTAAGCCCTGGGGCCTGGATTTTCCGGTCATTACCATTGCCGATATGGTCCGCTGCCAGGCGTTGTTGTTGGATCATCTGGGGATTGAAAAATTGTTTGCGGTGGCGGGTGGCTCGATGGGCGGCATGCAGGTGCTGGAATGGGCGACTATGTACCCGGAACGGGTGTTCGCCGCCATCCCCATTGCTACGGCGCCCCAGCACACGGCGCAAAACATCGCCTTTCACGAAGTCGGACGCCAGGCGATCATGGCTGACCCGGACTGGTGTGAAGGCGACTATTTGAACCAGGGCAAAAACCCGACCAAGGGATTGGCTGTGGCGCGCATGGCTGCCCATATCACCTATCTTTCCGAAGAGGCGTTGCACCAGAAATTTGGTCGCCGCTTACAGAACCGCGACGCCCTGACTTATGGGTTCGATGCGGATTTTCAGGTCGAAAGTTATCTCCGCCATCAGGGGATAACCTTCGTTGACCGATTTGATGCCAATTCGTACCTCTATATCTCGCGGGCGATGGATTACTTCGACCTGGCGGCGAAGCACGACAATGTTTTGGCCAACGCCTTCAAGGAAACCAATGTCCGTTTTTGTGTTATTTCCTTTACCGGGGACTGGTTGTACCCGACCGAGGAAAACCGCCGCATCGTCCATGCCCTCAATTCGGTGGCGGCCAATGTCAGCTTCGCGGAAATAGAATCCGACAAGGGCCATGACGCCTTTTTGCTGGATGAGCCGGAATTTCACAGGGTGCTGAAAGGCTTTCTCGATGGTGCAGCTGAACTTCAGGAGAAAGCCACCGGGGAGGGCGCGTGATGGTTCCCGACCGGAAATCCATTCGCGTCGATCTGCAACTGATTGCGGACATGATCGAGCCCCATTCGCGGGTGCTCGACGTCGGTTGCGGCGAAGGAACGTTGCTGGCGCATCTCGTGCACTACCGCAACGTCGATGGTCGCGGCATCGAACTCAGCACCGAAGGGGTGAAGGAATCGATCAGCGCCGGTTTGGCGGTTATCCAGGGGGACGCCGATACCGATCTTAAGGATTATCCGGATGACGCCTTCGATTACGTCGTCCTGAGCCAGACCCTGCAGGCCATGAGCCAGCCCAAGGTAGTGCTGGAAAATTTGTTGCGTATCAGCAAACGGGCGATTGTATCCTTCCCGAATTTTGCCCATTGGCGGGCGCGCCTGTCACTGGGGCTATTGGGTATAATGCCGGTCAGCAAGAACTTGCCCCATAAATGGTACGATACGCCGAATATTCACCTTTGCACGATCAGCGATTTTGTCGCCCTTTGTCAGGAACTCGGCATCGTTATCGAGTCGCAAAAAACCCTCGATTCCGAAGGCCATGTTCGCGACGTCAGTGTCGGTCTGTTTTCCGCCAATTTTTTCGGGGAACAGGCGGTTTTCCTGCTCAGGAAAAATTAACCTGTATTATTGTCTCGCCTGGGTGTCGGCGTTCGTTCCGGCACGGGAAGATAACGCCGCCGCCGGTTCGGGTTGGGCGTGGTCCCGGCTGCATAAATCTGCTTCACCGCTTCGGTCATGACGACGCCGGAAAAAGTCTTGAAGGCGCGCTCACCGATTTTTTCCCAAGCAGGCGCGGAGCCGAGAAGCATCCGCGAATGGATCGGCGGCACAAAAAGCGCTCGGTGAGATTTGATGGGCGTGAACAGGTTGTCGCGCAGTAATCTCGAAAGCTGCCCCGGTGTGTGGGGAAGGCCATGGCCGAATGGCGTATGCTCGAAGCGAGCCCAAACACCGCTGCGATTAGGAACCACGACTAACAATCGTCCACTGGCTGACAATACGCGCCAGACCTCGCGCATCAGGGGTCTAGCCTGCTCTGTACATTCCAGGGCATGGACCAACAAAACCCGGTCGATGCTGAGATCGGGAAACGGCAGTTCGCATTCATCGACCAGCGCCGTCAGGCCGGGTTCGTCAGAGGGCCAGCGCAACACGCCCTGTCCCGCCGGCATGACCGCCAGGACACGTTCGGCGTCACTTCTGAAACTGTTGAGGTAGGGCGTAGCGTAGCCGATGCCGAGAACGCTCTGGCCGGTGACGTCGGGCCACAGGGCACGCATGCGTCGACGGATCATCCGCCGGGCGACCTGTCCCAGGATGGAAGCGTAAAAATCGCGAAGATCGACAACATCGGTCCACATAATGAAAACCAGCTTATAGAAGAATCCGGGCGTTTACAGCGTTCAGGGTTTGAAAAAGACCGCCATCACCCGCCAATCGGAAAGCCCGTAAACGATTTCCTTATTCCCGTCGTCATCAAGATCGACCACGGCCACGTCCGTGCCGATGGCTGAGCCTTGATTGTTGATGCGGCCGAGTTCTGAAAACACGCCGCCCTTGAAACTGATGATGTGAAGGGTGCGTTGCCCGTCGTCCGGCAGAATGATTTCGGTCACCCCGTCATTATTGATATCGATAACAGCACCTTTCCCCAGTTCCCGTTCGCCGATGGTATGGTTAGAAAAACTGCGGACTTCTCCTTTGAGATGAAGGCCGCTATCTGCCAGCCCATAAATTTCAAGTGTTCCGCCGATATGGGGAGTTTTCACCAAGGCGACTTCATTATTCCCGTCGCCGTCAAAATCACCAACCCCGACAGGGTTGAGCCA
>JAZFSL010000099.1:0-7607 GCA_036446135.1 Rhodospirillales bacterium
GAAAAGCTGGTGGAGCGCCTGAAATGAGGAAATACAGCAGCCGTGACGTCAAAACCAGCAAGGAACGGATGTATCAAGTTCTCCGCAGTCCGGTGGTGACGGAAAAAGCTACCCTGATTTCCGAACATAATCAGGTGACCTTCCAGGTTCCCCTGGACGCCAACAAATTTGAGATCAAAGCGGCCATCGAAGGGCTGTTCAAGGTCAAGGTCAAAGCCGTCAACACGCTTCGCCACAAAGGCAAGATTAAGCGGTTCCGTGGTCAGGTCGGCAAACAGAACGAAACCAAGAAGGCAGTCATCACCTTGGCCGAAGGCCAGTCTATTGATGTGATGTCGGGCGTTTAAGCAGGGCAAGAGAATAAAATGGCTTTAAAAAAATTCAATCCGACCACACCGGGACGTCGCGGCCTTGTGCTCGTTGATCGTTCCGGCCTTTGGAAGGGTAAACCCAAAAAATCCCTGACCGAAGGTCTTAGTAACAATGGCGGGCGCAACAACCTGGGCCGGATCACGGCGCGTCGCCGAGGCGGCGGGCACAAACGCCGTTACCGCATCGTTGATTTCAAGCGGATTAAGTATGGGGTCGAAGCGACGGTGGAACGCCTGGAATACGATCCAAACCGAACCGCTTTTATTGCCCTGATTAAATATTCAGATGGTGAGCTCAGCTACATTCTAGCGCCGCAGCGAATTAGTGTCGGCGACAAGGTTATTTCCGGCGCCGCGATGGATATTAAACCCGGCAATGCCATGCCCATGCAGGATATTCCCGTCGGCACCATCATCCACAACATTGAGATGAAGCTTGGAAAAGGGGGGCAGATTGCCCGATCTGCGGGCACCTATGCTCAGATTATCGGCAAGGATCAGGGCTACGCCCAGTTGCGCCTTAGTTCAGGCGAACTTCGTCTGGTTCGGGCCGAATGTATGGCCACTGTGGGCGCCGTTTCTAACCCGGATCAGAAAAATATCAAACTCGGCAAAGCTGGGCGCAAGCGGTGGCTCGGAAAACGTCCCTCTGTGCGTGGTGTTGCCATGAACCCGATTGATCACCCCCATGGCGGTGGCGAAGGCCGGACCAGTGGTGGCCGTCACCCCGTAACGCCTTGGGGTAAGCCGACCAAGGGTAAAAGAACACGTTCCAACAAGAAGACGGATCGCATGATTATGCGCCGCCGTCACGTGAAGAAATAGGAGGACGAGCGTTTGCCCCGTTCCATCTGGAAAGGCCCTTTCGTTGACGGCTATCTGCTTAAGAAAGCGGAAGTCTTGCGTTCGTCACGCGGCAATAATGTCATCAAGACATGGTCGCGGCGTTCTACGATCCTGCCTCAGTTCGTCGGCCTTACGTTCGGCGTTTACAACGGACGCAAGTTCGTTCCCGTGTTGGTGACCGAAGACATGATCGGCCACAAGATGGGTGAATTCTCACCGACTCGTTTGTATTACGGCCACACGGCCGACAAAAAAGCGAAGAGGGACTAGCTATGGGCAAAAGATCTTTCGGGCGCGGGCTTGCCGATAACGAAGCCATGGCCATTGCAAAAAATATGCGGACCAGCCCCCAAAAACTTAACCTGGTGGCCGAGACGATCCGCGGCAAGAACTGCGAAGCGGCGCTGGCCGAACTTCAATTCTCCCGCCGGCGGATTTCCGGTGAGGTCAAGAAGCTGCTGGAAAGCGCTATCGCCAATGCCGAAAACAATCATCAGCTAGACGTTGACCGTCTTTTTGTTGCCGAAGCGTCGGTCGGCAAAGGCATGGTCCTTAAACGCTGGCGTGCCCGTGCGCGGGGCCGCGTTGGACGTATACAAAAACCTTTCAGCAACATGCGCTTGATCATTCGCGAGCGCGAGGAGACGGTATAATGGGTCAAAAGGTCAACCCCATCGGTCTGCGTTTGGGTATCAATCGTACCTGGGATTCACGCTGGTATGCAGACGCCAATTATTCTGATTTGCTGCACGAGGATATTAAAATCAGGGAATACCTGGTTAAGAGCCTTGCCCAGGCCGGCGTTTCAAAAATCATTATCGAGCGGCCCGCGAAAAAAGCTCGTGTCACCATCCATACGGCCCGTCCGGGTGTCGTGATCGGGAAGAAAGGCGTCGATATTGAAAGACTGCGCAAGGAAATTTCTCAAATGACCGGCGCCGAAGCGCATTTGAATATCGTTGAAATCCGCAAGCCCGAAATTGAAGCCCAACTGGTGGCCGAGAACGTCGCCCAGCAGATGGAACGCCGGGTGTCTATCCGTCGCGCCATGAAGCGGGTTGTTCAATCTGCCATGCGGCTTGGCGCCGGCGGCATTCGCATCAACTGTGCGGGACGTCTTGGTGGTGCCGAAATCGCCCGTACCCAGTGGTACCGGGAAGGTCGAGTTCCGCTGCATACCTTTCGTGCGAATATCGATTTTGGCGAGTCGACGGCAAAAACCACCTATGGCGCCTGCGGCGTTAAAGTGTGGATTTTTAAAGGTGAAATCATGGCCCACGACCCGATGGCGTTGGACAAACAAGCCCAGGAACAACAGCCCCAACGCTAGGCGGTTGGGCTTGATAAAAAACCAGGAATACTACGATGCTTAGTCCAAAAAATATGAAATACCGGAAGGCCCATAAAGGGCGCATTCACGGAAAAGCCAAAGGCGGAACGAATCTTAACTTCGGTGCCTTTGGGCTCAAGGCGATGGCCCCGCAACGCGTTACATCGCGCCAGATTGAAGCCGCCCGGCGCGCCATGACCCGACATATGAAGCGTGCGGGCCGCGTCTGGATCAGAATTTTCCCTGATGTGCCTGTTTCCCAAAAACCTGCCGAAGTCCGTCAGGGTAAAGGTAAGGGTTCTGTTGAATACTGGGTTGCAAGAGTCAAACCCGGTCGAATTCTTTTTGAAGTTGACGGGGTAACCCCGGAAGTAGCTAAGCGGGCATTTGAATTGGCGGCAGCAAAGTTGCCGTTGAAAACCAAATTCGTAACCCGTTTGGGTGAGGAAGTTTAGGTCGATGAAAACCGAAGACGTACGCGCTAAAAGTGACGATGAAATAAAAGAACAGCTGCTGGACCTGCACAAGGAAGCCTTTAACCTGCGCTTTCAGGCAGCTAGCGGCCAGTTGGAAAATACCGCCCGTGTGCGTGCGGTGCGCCGAGATATCGGCCGCCTAAAGACGATTTTGAATGAACGCCACCGCGAAGCGGCTCTGGCGTCTTAAGGAGCAAGCAATGCCAAAACGCATCATGCAAGGCGTCGTTGTCAGCGACAAGATGGATAAGACCATTACCGTTAAGGTCGAACGGAAGGTTATGCATCCGCTGTACAAGAAGTTCATCCGGCGTTCGAAAAAGTATGCCGCCCATGATGAAAACAATGCATTCAAAACTGGTGATATCGTCAGCATTCAAGAATGCCGGCCGCTATCCAAAAACAAGCGTTGGGAAGTTCTCTCCGAAGGGGCCTAGGCGCATTTTAGAGAACGGATTAAGGACTAAAGACGATGATTCAAAGCGAAACAAACCTCGAGGTAGCTGACAATTCCGGCGCAAGGCGGGTTCAGTGCATCAAGGTGCTGGGTGGCTCCAAGCGCAAATATGCTTCCGTTGGCGATGTTATCGTCGTTTCCATCAAAGAAGCAATTCCGCGCGGTCGGGTTAAAAAAGGTGAGATCGTTAAGGCTGTCGTCGTCCGCACGGCCAAGGACATTCGCCGTTCCGATGGATCGGCCATCCGCTTTGATTCAAACGCTGCAGTCCTTATTAACCCGCAGGGTGAGCCTATTGGAACCCGGATTTTCGGCCCCGTAACGCGTGAACTGCGCGCTAAGAAGTACATGAAAATTATCTCCCTGGCCCCCGAGGTGTTGTGATGGCTTCAAAAATGAAAATTAAAAAGGGTGACAGGGTCTTCGTGACAACCGGTAAGGATAAAGGAAAAACCGGAGATGTCCTGAAGGTGTTCACGAAAACGGACCGCGTCCTGGTGCAGGGCGCCAATATGATCAAGCGCCACACACGCCCGACCCAAACAGCGGCCGGCGGTATCGTTGAAATGGAAGCATCCATACACGTTTCCAATTTGGCGCATATCGACCCCAAGGATGACAAGCCAACGCGTGTTGGTTTCAAAGTCCTGGACGGCGGAAACAAAGTACGCTTTGCCAAACGATCTGGCGAAGTCATAGACACGTAGAACGGATTTATTGAGCATGACCCGCTTGAACGAATTTTACAAAAGCACCATCAAGCCGTCCTTGATCAAGGAATTCGGCTACAAAAACCATATGCAAGCGCCCAAGCTTGATAAAATTGTCATCAACATGGGCGTTGGCGAAGGCTCACTTGACAAAAAAAAGGTAGCCGCCGCGGCCGAGGAATTGACCCTGATTGCGGGCCAGAAAGCCGTTATCACTAAAGCCAAAAAATCTATTGCTGCATTTAAATTGCGCGACGGCATGACCGTCGGCTGCAAGGTAACGCTTCGCCGTGATCGGATGTTCGAATTTCTTGACCGGCTTGTTACCATTGCGCTTCCCCGGGTTCGGGATTTTCGCGGGTTATCGCCGCGCAGTTTCGACGGCAACGGAAATTATTCTCTTGGTTTGAAGGAGCAAATCGTTTTCCCCGAAATCGATTATGACAAAGTCGACCAAGTTCGGGGCATGGACGTCGTCATCTGCACCACCGCCAGGTCCGATGATGAGGCCCGGGCCTTGCTGAAAGGGTTCGATTTTCCATTCAGTGACAGGGATCCGGAAAAAGAAAAAGCGGAAGAGGCTGCCCGCAAAGCCGCTTTAGAAGAAGAAAAACTTGCCGCCAGGGAAGCCTTAAAGGAAGAAATTGGCGATCAGGAAGAGACGCCCAAAGAGGCTGCCCCCGAAGCTGAAGGGGGGGCGGATGATCAACCTGCCGATGCGCCGAAAGAGGCCGCATCCGGGGATGAAAAATCAAACGGAGAAGATAATAATGGCTAAAACGAGCGCAGTTGAAAGAAACAAGAAGCGTGAACGCCTGGCAAAAAAATATGCTGCCAAGCGGGCCGCACTGAGAGCCCTGACGAAAGACAAAAATCTTTCTCCTGAAGATCGCTTTAATGCGCATATCAAGCTTGCCCAATTGCCCCGCAATTCCGCCCCCGTGCGCCAACGTCTTCGTTGCGAACTGTCGGGGCGGCCGAGAGGGAATTACCGCAAGTTTAAACTCAGCCGTATTGCATTGCGCGAATTGGCGTCTGCCGGGCAGATTCCCGGCATGGTCAAATCCAGTTGGTAAGGAGAAGCGGCGAATGACAATGACCGATCCACTGGGTGATATGCTGACCCGTATTCGTAACGGACAACAGGCCCAGAAAGAAACCATTCTATCGCCGGCTTCAAGACTGCGGGCGAACGTGCTTGATGTGCTGAAGCGCGAGGGGTTCATTCGTGGTTTTTCCGAGCGCGAAGTTCGCCCCGGAATTGCCGAGATCGAAATTGAATTAAAATATCACGAAGGTAACCCCGTTATTAAGGAAATCAGCCGAGTGTCGACACCGGGGCAACGTGTTTATTCTGGAATTAAAGACCTTCCTCGTGTTTATGACGGGCTGGGTATTTCTATTTTATCGACGCCCCGAGGTGTGCTTTCTGATTCCGAGGCCAGGGACCAAAACGTGGGTGGCGAAGTCTTGTGCCAAGTTTTTTAAGAATTCAATCCGGAAAATCGGAAATGTATTATGTCGCGTATCGGTAAAAACCCAGTTGAAGTTCCTGACGGCGTTAGTGTTGAAATCGCCGGACAGATCATAACAGCCAGGGGCAAGTTGGGCGAACTTAGCGCCACCTTTGGTGATGACGTCGAGGTCAGCCTGGATGGCGATCAGATTTTGGTCAAGCCCCGGAACGACGGCCAGAGTGCGCGCAAACTTTGGGGAACATCGCGAAGCATTATTGCAAACCTTGTTGCCGGTGTCGGCGAAGGTTTTTCCCGAAACCTTGAAATTCAGGGGGTTGGTTACCGGGCCCAGGTTCAGGGCAAAGACCTGGTTTTGCAACTTGGGTTTAGCCACGAGGTCCGCTACCCCGTCCCCGAAGGGTTGAAAATTACCTGTTCAGATCAAACCCACATTTCAATTAGTGGTGCGGACAAGCAGAAAGTCGGGCAAGCCGCCGCTGAAATTAGAGGTTTCCGTCCACCGGAACCCTACAAAGGCAAAGGCATCAGGTACGAAGGCGAGTACGTCTTTCGTAAGGAAGGCAAGAAAAAGTAATGGCCAAGACAAAAGAATTATTCAAACGCCGTCAGCAACGGACCCGTATGCAGCTCCGCCGCAAATCCGGATTGCGTCCGCGCCTGTCTGTTTTCAGGTCCGGCAAGCATATTTATGCGCAGGTTATCGATGACAAACAGAATGCCACTCTTGTGTCTGCTTCCAGTCTCGACAAGGAATTGCGGGATGAATTAAAAACAGGCGCGGACAAAAATGCTGCTACTGCTGTCGGCAAGTCAATTGCGGAAAGGGCGGCGGCAAAGGGCATCAAAGATGTCGTTTTTGACCGTGGCGGATTTAGGTATCACGGCCGGGTAAAAGCCCTGGCCGATGCGGCTCGTGAAGCCGGTCTGATTTTTTAGGGGAGAACAAAAATGTCAGAAACAAGACCCCCTTCAGCGCAACGCCGTGGCGGCCCTGGTTCCTCAGGCGGCGCACCGCGTGGACGCGGACGTGGACGCGGGCGGGATAACGAGCGCGATGATGGCGATGACCTTATCGATAAACTGGTGCATATCAATCGTGTTGCCAAAGTGGTTAAGGGTGGCCGCCGTTTTTCCTTTGGCGCACTTGTCGTCGTTGGAGATGGGCGTGGCCGCGTTGGCTATGGGGCGGGCAAGGCCCGCGAAGTTCCTGAAGCCATTCGCAAAGCTACGGATTCGGCCAAACGCAACATGGTTCAAATCCCACTTCGCGAAGGCCGCACCCTGCATCACGACGTCAAGGGTCGTTTCGGCGCTGGCAAAGTGTTCTTGAGGGCGGCACCTGCGGGAACCGGTGTTATCGCCGGCGGTCCCATGCGTGCGGTGTTTGAAACCATGGGTGTTCAGGATGTCGTGGCAAAATCCATCGGCAGTTCCAACCCCCATAATATGGTCAAAGCGACTTTCCAGGCTCTGCAGTCGTGTTCTTCTCCGAGAAACGTTGCCGCAAGGCGGGGCAAGAAAGTCGCAGAAATAGTTTCCAGGCGTGGTGGTCCCGCCGAAGCTGCGGCCAAGGAGTAACCCATGGCTGATACTAAGAAGAAAGCGACCGTCAAGGTTACGCAGACCGGCAGCGCTATCGGGCGCCCCGGTGATCAGCGTGCAACGTTGATCGGACTTGGGCTTAACAAGATGCACCGGACCCGGGAATTGGAAGACACGCCTTCTGTACGAGGGATGATTGAAAAGGTGTCTCACCTCGTCCGAGTTGATGAAGCCGGCTGAATTTGCTCTTTAGGTCCAGTCCTATTCGGGTATTAGGCAAGAAAGTAGAGATTATGAGATTAAATGAACTTAGCGACCGGCCAGGCGCCCGTAAGCCCAGGAAACGTATCGGCCGCGGCATGGGTTCCGGCACTGGCAAAACGTCAGGTTCCGGACA
>JAZFSL010000100.1:0-3687 GCA_036446135.1 Rhodospirillales bacterium
CTGCATGAAGGACCTATGGGCGTTGCCAACGAAACCTTGCAGGAAATCAGCTACGACGACCTCAAGGAAAAAGGCCAGATCAAGGAAACTTCGAAGGGTGGGTGGATCGGATTTACCGATAAATACTGGCTTGCCGCCCTGGTGCCGGACCAGAACGCCCAGACCAATTCCCGCTATATTTACCGCAAGGATCAGGCTCAGGACGTCTATCAGGTCGATTACTTAAGCGCCCCGATTATTGTCGCACCCGGCAAATCCGGAGAAGCAAAAAGCCGTCTTTTTGCCGGCGCCAAGGAAGTCACCGTTATTGATGCCTATAACGAAGATCTCAGCATTGACCGCTTTGATCTGGCGATTGATTTCGGCTTGTTCTATTTCCTGACAAAACCGATTTTTTATGCCCTGCTCTATATCAATGGCATCGTCCTGAACTTCGGCATTTCGATCATCCTGCTGACGCTGCTGATCAAGCTGGCGTTCTTTCCGCTGGCCAACAAGTCCTATACATCAATGAGTGCCATGAAAAAGCTGGCGCCACAGATGAAAAAGATGCGTGAGCGCTACGCCGACGACAAAACCAAGCTGAACGAAGAAATGATGGCGCTTTATAAGCGCGAAAAAGTCAATCCGGCGTCCGGTTGCCTGCCCATCCTGATCCAAATTCCAGTGTTCTTCGCGCTCTACAAGGTGCTGTTCATCAACATCGAGATGCGCCACGCACCGTTCTTCGGATGGATCAAGGATTTATCTGCGGCCGATCCGACCAGCGTATTTAACCTGTTCGGACTCATCCCCTGGACCCCACCCGATTTTCTGATGATCGGGGTGTGGCCGCTGATTATGGGCATTTCCATGTTCCTGCAACAGAAACTGAACCCGCAGCCGACGGACCCCATGCAGGCCAAGATATTTCTTTTCCTGCCGATCATGTTTACCTTCCTGCTCGCCCGCTTCCCGGCCGGGCTGGTAATTTACTGGGCCGTCAATAATGTCCTATCCATGGCGCAACAATGGATGATTATGCGGCGCATGGGGATTACCGGGAAACAAGCCCTGAAATAAAGGGGCCACGGAAGGAAGAAGCCCGTGCCCACGCCAACACCTGAACCCGATGATAAGGAAGCCCTGGAAAAGGGCCGGTTGCTGTTTGCGCAGCAATGCGATTTTGTCTTGGGCGCCACCACCATGGATCAAGTACCCGAAACATCACTGGCAGAGATTGCCTTCGCCGGGCGGTCCAATGTGGGCAAATCAAGCCTGATTAATGCGCTTACGGGCCGCAAGACCTTGGCGCGCACGTCAAACACACCGGGCCGCACGCGCCAGGTGAATTTTTTCGATCTTGGTGGACTCTTGATGTTGACCGATTTGCCCGGTTACGGCTACGCGAAAGCGCCAAAAGCGGAGATAAGGCAATGGACCAGGCTCATTAATGATTACCTCAAGGGTCGCGTTGGTCTACGCCGCGCCTGTTTGCTGATCGATGCCCGCCACGGCCTCAAGGCAACCGACCGCGAAGTGATGAAGACACTGGATACGGCGGCCGTGGTCTATCAAGTAGTGCTGACAAAGTGCGACAAGCTTAAAGAGAGCGCCCTCAAGGCCCGCATCGAAGAAGTGCTGGGCGAACTGGCCAAACACCCGGCCGCCCACCCCGACGTCATCGCCACCTCGGCCCGCAAGGGTGATGGCATTGCCGAGGTGCGCGCGACACTGGCGGCGCTGGCAAATCTGGGTTAGGTTCCCCCGTTATGAGCAATAATAAAGACACCCACGAGAAAGACTGGATTGGTCAGGCGACGGTGCTGTCCGAAGCGATGCCCTATATGCAGCGTCACGCTGGCGAAACCTTTGTCATCAAGTATGGCGGGCATGCCATGGGGGATGCCAAGCTGGCGGACCTGTTCGCCCGCGATATCGTTTTGTTGCGCCAGATCGGCATCAACCCCATCGTCGTCCACGGCGGCGGGCCGCAAATCGCTGAGATGCTAGAACGGCTGAGAATCAAAAGCGAGTTCATCGACGGGCTTCGCGTCACCGACAAAGAAACCGTCAGCGTCGTTGAAATGGTGCTGTCGGGCTCGATCAACAAGCAAATCGTTTCCGCCATCAATACCGCCGGCGGTTTTGCCATCGGCCTGTCCGGCAAGGATGGGCACCTGATCAAGTGCGACAAGGCAACAAGAACAACACGCGACCCGGATTCCAACATCGAGCGTGTTCTCCATCTAGGTCAGGTCGGCGAGCCCAGGGAAATTAACCCGCATATCCTAACGCTCTTCGATGAATCGGATATCACGCCCGTCATCGCCCCCATCGGCGTCGGCCCTGAGGGCGAGACGTTGAATATCAACGCCGACACCGTCGCCGGCGCCATCGCCAATGCCGTCGGCGCCAAACGTCTGATGATGCTGACGGACGTGGCCGGCGTGCTCGATAAATCCGGTTCCCCGGTTTCGGAAATGTCCCACGACGAAGCCCGGGCGATGATTAAGGACGGCACCATCGACGGCGGCATGATCCCCAAAGTCGAAACCTGCCTCAAGGCGGTCGAAGGGAATGTCGACGGGGCGGTGATTATTGACGGTCGGGTGGAGCACGCCATTTTGGTGGAACTGTTCACCGAAGGCGGCGCCGGAACGTTGATTACGTCTTCTTAGATTGGCGCCCAATAGAGCCCGGGTTTCTCAAGCAAGATCCTTAATGAAATCCAATTGCCACTCCATGGCGGCGTCACCCATGGGGTAGTTATTGCCCTCGGTCCGCAGAATATCTTTTTACTGCACCAGCGCCATGCGCTGTTGCAGGGTTTCCGACAACCTCGGGCTAAGGCCCGCGTTCCAGGAAATGGCGACCATGCCCTTGACGCTTTTGGTGGTAATGACGGAGCGGATGATATCCACCTTGAGGCCTGATAACGCCGCCAGGGTGGCGATGGAAAATTCCTGGTCGCCGTTGCGGGCCGCCTTGGCGACGACCGCCTCGTCCAGTTTTCCGGCGCTCAGAAGTTCCTGTACCCGGATCGTCGCTTCATCGGCGGTGGTCTGTCCTTCTTCCGGTAATTGGGCGGACTCTTCTTGTAGGCGTCTTTCGACTACCAGGCGAACCTCGTCGAGCACATCGGGGGGCAGGTCGTCTCGTTGGCTCAGTTGATCGAGCAGGTTATGGGCGACACGGGCGATTTTAGAGGACAGATTGCTGCGCACAGAAGCATCGTCATCCTTGGCCTAAAGGATATAGGTCTGGCGAGGGGCGGCCGGGTTTTGGGCTACGGCTTTACGAACTTTGGCATCAGAATCTTCGGCCAGATAGTAGAGAATTTCCGGTTTAAGATCGTCACTCAACGCCAGTTTGCGGCGCACTTCCGGATCTTCGTGGCGCGCTAGCTCCTTGGCCTCGGCGTACGAGATCGCTTCTCGATTATGCGTATCGGTGCTTACGTTGATTTCCCCCCTGCTGAATCCCTTGGTGACGCACCTGGTGTTCTTTTATTACTCGTGTTCCCGCCACCCTGTTCAGGGGGCAGTGCCATTCTAAATCCGCCCTTGCCGGCATTTTTGACTTCGTACATCGCAGCATCGGCGCGCGCAATCAAGGTGTCCAGCGATTCTTTCGTTTCCGGGTCGAACATGGCGATACCGACAGAAAGACCAAGGGGAAGATCTTTGCTGCCGGAAAATTTTTCCA
>JAZFSL010000101.1:0-4599 GCA_036446135.1 Rhodospirillales bacterium
TTGGCGGCATAGATCATCGCCTTCGACGCGATCATCTCGGACACAACCAAACCCACCCCGCAACGCTTGACCAAGCGGCGGAAAGGCATGTCGGTTACCCCCGACATTGGGGCCAGGATTACGGGGCTATCCAGGCTGACGTCGCCGATTTTCAGTGACATAAGTCTTATGGCTTTGGTTGCGTGCCTGTTTATTAGGCAACTTCTACGGAAATATCAATGCTCTGATGGGAGTTTTTGCTCAAAACCCGTGCAAAAAAGCGTTATCGGAGTATGGGATTCTAGGTAAGC
The DNA here is from genome assembly GCA_036446135.1 of Rhodospirillales bacterium. GTDB lineage: Bacteria > Pseudomonadota > Alphaproteobacteria > Rhodospirillales > Casp-alpha2 > Casp-alpha2. Next base: position 291 of record JAZFSL010000101.1, read on the forward strand.
ACCACATCGGTGACGAATTTGACTCCCGGATATCCGAGCGTCAGCAACAAATAGGCCAACAGCACTAACCTAGCCGCCCGGCGTCCGCGAAGCCCGGTCTTGAAATGGGCGATCAGCAGCGCACCGATGACGACAAAAGTTGTAATGGTCAAAATCGTTTTGTGATCGGCAACTAGGAGAGTTCTCGACTCGCCGTATTGCAGCGCCATGCCCGTCGCCAACCCGACCCCCAGAACGATTTCTCCGAGCACCAAAAGCCGCACCAGCAGAGTTTCGCAATCGGCGACCGAAGGCAGAAGCCGGGTCAGGGCGGTGGGGTGTTTGTTTTTTAACGCCCGTTCCTGCAAAAAGGCCCCTAACGCCGCCACGGCGGCAATGGTCACCAACGCATAGGTGGCCACCGATACGGCGATATGGACGCCGATCCATCCGCTGAGATCGGCCAAATCCAAGGGTTTTTGTGGGGCTTGCGCCCAGATGGTGGCGAGGATGCCGAGCAGCACCATGTAGGCCGTGAGCAAGGGCGTGAGCCGCCAGCTTTCCCGCATCAGCACGGTGATGACGCAAAACGCAGCCATCGAAGCGGTAACGGTGATCCATAACGTCATCGTCAGGTCCGTGCGCCAGGAACCGGCCATGGACGCCAGCACCCAGTTCATCGGCCCGGCTACCGCCACGGCCAGGACCAGCCAGTAAACGACGTCTGCCTGGTGGTTCCGGCGCAACGGCAGAAACGAAGCCGGCAACAGCGCAATAATGGCCGATAGGCTGAAAAGCATTTGTTCGGGCATGGAATGTGGGTACCCTTGATTGTTCAACGCACCTTCGCGCCAGTGGCCCCCCTTGGCAAGACCTTTGAGGCCATCTAAATTGCGCTCCGCATAGCATTACAGAGTAAATCCGAGGAAACAAATATCCATGAGCGAAACAGTCGCACTGGTGGTCGGGGCCGGCGAAGGCCGTCGTTTCGGTGGCGAGTTGCCGAAGCAGTATAGTTTGCTGGCTGGCCTGCCAGTGATGCGCCATTCCCTACAGGCCTTTCTTTCCCATCCTGAAGTCACCACCGTCAAGGCGGTGATCCACCCCGATCACCGGGACCTCTATCAGGAAGCCACCCAGGGCCTGAACCTGCCCGCCCCCATCATCGGCGGCGCCGAGCGACAGGTTTCCGTCTTCCGGGGGCTGGAAAGCCTGGTCGCCGAGAAGCCTGATAAAGTGTTGATTCATGATGCCGCCCGACCTTTGTTGTCGGCGGCGGTCATCTCTCGGGTTCTGGCGGCGCTGGATGACGTTGCCGGCGCCATCCCCGCCCTTGCCCTTGCCGACACCTTGAAACGTGGTGACGGCAAAACTATTTCCGGGACGCTCGAGCGTCAGGGATTTTATCGGGCGCAAACCCCACAGGGATTTCGCTTCGCCGCTATCTTAGACGCCCACCGCCAGGTGGAAGGCGAGGAATTGACCGACGACGCCGCCGTCGCCGAACGGGCCGGGCTGGTGGTTGCCATGGTTGAGGGCGCGGAAGAAAATTTCAAAGTGACACAACCCGGCGATCTTGGCCGCGCCGAACGGTTTTTTGGCGCCGGGGATGTCCGTACCGGCATGGGCTTTGATGTCCACCGCTTTGTCGACGGCAACCAGGTCATGTTGTGTGGGATCAATATCGCCCATGATCATGGCCTGGAAGGCCATTCGGACGCCGATGTCGGCTTGCACGCCCTGACCGACGCTATTTTAGGCGCCATCGGGGCCGGAGATATCGGCAGCCACTTTCCGCCGACGGACCCGCAATGGAAAGGCATCGCGTCTGATGTTTTTCTTCGCCATGCGGGTGAGTTGGTCAAGAACGGCGGCGGGCGGATTTCGAACCTGGACGTGACCTTGATTTGCGAAGCGCCGAAAATCGACCCGCACCGTGATGTCATGCGAAAAAGAATTGCTCAAATTCTGGAGATTGCCGAAGCTCGCATCGGCGTCAAGGCGACGACGACGGAACGGCTGGGCTTTGCCGGACGCGGCGAAGGCATTGCGGCCCAGGCGGTGGCGACGGTTATATTCTAGGTCTTTGTTTGCGCGTCGATCCAATCAAGAAACGCTCGATTGCCGCCGGTAATGGGAATTGAAACGACGCATGGGCAATCGTAACTGTGGATTTCTCGGACATTTTCGACCACTTGCTCGACAAGGTCCTCGCGGGTTTTCAGCAACAAAGACACCTCTTCGTCTTCGTTGATCGCGCCTTCCCATCGATAAATGGATGTCGTTCCCTGGAGCACGTTGGCGCAGGCGCAAAGCCTGTTTTTCACCAGAACTCTGCCAATTTTGATGGCCTCATCTTTTGAGCCAGCCGTAACATATATCAAGGTTTGGGGCATAGTATTTCTCCGGATTTTCACAACTGTTCTTGAAGACTCTTGGCGGGGAATCAAATTTACAGTAGTATCACTGCCTTATATTGTCGCGTAGAGAGAAACTAGCAAAAAAAGACGGGGTTCCGATGGCCGTTATTTTAAAATTTATTAATGAGGCAATTGAACCTCGTCGTACCAAGCGCTCCAAAGACGGGCCTTCCGAGCAACAGTTGAAATGGCTCATGCGCGGCCTCGAACAAAGCGGCGGCAAACTTCCCCTGTTCGATTCAGAAGGACAGGAATTCAGCGCCAGAACGGTCCAGAGCTGTATTAACAAAGGATGGGCCGAACCATGGTTCAGCAACCCCCTAAAACCGGATTGGCTGGTCTGTAAGCTGACGGTTTCCGGTCGCCAGGCAATTTCCACGACCTAGCCTAAAGGTATATGATTTCTAGACAGAAAAAGGGCCTAACCGTTTCCATCTAAGCCTTTGGAAAAATGGTCGGAGCGAGAGGATTTGAACCTCCGACCCCTTCACCCCCAGTGAAGTGCGCTACCAGGCTGCGCCACGCTCCGTCCATGTTTCCCGGGCAAAAACTGCCGGGGTTATTTATAATGAGGAGCGCACTATACTGATGGGGCTACGCCCGGGCAACAACAAGGCGCAGGGGAACGGTGAATTTTAAATTAGGCGTCGGCGCCCAGAAGCTTCAAGCGGATGTCTTCCAACTCGCTGGCGATGCTTTTCAGTTCGGCCCTGAGAGAACCCCCGTCTTGGGTATCCGCTTCTGGCGGTGCAGGGGGGTTAAGCGGGACGGCGGTGGGCCGAGAGGCGTGTCCGGTGAGCTTGCCGCCGGTTTCCCGCAATAATTTCTGAACACCTTTGATGGTGTAACCGTCTGAATACAAAAGGTTGCGGATTTTTTTCAGAAGCTCGACATCTTCGGGGCGGTAATAGCGCCGCCCACCACCCCGTTTCATAGGTCGGATGGCGTTGAATTTCGTTTCCCAGAACCGGAGCACATGCTGAGGCAGGTCCAGTTCCGTGGCGACTTCACTGATAATTCGAAAGGCAGTAGCGGACTTTGGAACTTTCCCCGTCATGGCCGGAGCCCTAGATCGGGTCTCCGCCGCCGCTGGAGGCAGGAGCCATTCTTTCGTTGATGCGTCCCTTCAGAGCTTGTGAGGGGCGAAACACCAGCACCTTACGCGGCAGAATCGGAACTTCTTCGCCGGTTTTCGGGTTGCGGCCGATGCGCTGTCCTTTCTGGCGGACGGAAAAGCTGCCGAAAGAAGAAACTTTCACGGTTTCGCCACGGGCCAGCGCGTTCGACATTTCCGAAAGAACGGTTTTGAGAAGTTCAGCGGATTCATTACGAGACAGACCGATTTCCTGATAAACGGCCTCGCCCAACTGCGCTCGCGTTATGGTCTTCCCAGACATAGCTGTAACCCCCTGATGAATTTAAGCCATGAGGGTATAGTTACGGGAGAAATCCGTCAATATCAAAGAGTTGGAAGAATTGTATTACCAGCGGACCAAGCCGGCGCCCCAAGTCAGGCCGCCACCCATGGCTTCCATGAGAATCAAGTCACCTTGTTTGATTCTTCCATCGCGAACCGCTTCGTCGAGCGCCAACGGAATCGAGGCGGCGGACGTATTGGCGTGGCGATCAACGGTAACCACCACTTTGTCGTTTGGCAGGTCGAGCTTGCGCGCGGTGCTGTCTAAAATCCGTTTGTTGGCCTGATGGGGAACCAGCCAGTCGATGTCTTCCGGGGCCAGGCCGTTGGCTTCCAGGGTTTCGACGACGATAGAAGCCAGATTGGCAACGGCATGGCGAAAGATCCCCTTGCCGTCCATCCGCACATGGCCGACGGTCTGGGTCGAAGACGGCCCGCCATCGACGTATAACAAATCATTGGTGGCGCCATCGGAATGAAGATGCGTCGATAA
>JAZFSL010000102.1:0-8140 GCA_036446135.1 Rhodospirillales bacterium
ACCACGAAAAACAATAACATCCCGGCCAGCTGTGCGGCGCCGGCGACGTTGTTCATGTTCAGCCAAACGTCATAGATACCCAACGTGAAGGTGCCGACGGCGAAGAAGTCGACAGTGCCGAAATCGTTCAGCGTTTCCATCAACACCAGCGACACGCCGATGACGATGGCCGGCCTGGCCAACGGCAGGGCGACGGCAAAGAAGCTCCGCCACGGACCGCGTCCAAGCACACGGCTGGCTTCCAGCACGCAGACTGATTGTTCCATAAAGGCCGCTCGCGACAGCAAGTAAACATAAGGGTACAGCACCAATGTCATCATCGACACCGCACCGCCGAGCGAGCGGATTTCCGGGAACCAGTATTCCCGTTTTGTCGTCCATTCGAACACGTCACGCAACAAGGCCTGCACCGGGCCGGCGTATTCAAGAATGTCGGTGTAGACGTAAGCGATCACATAGGCCGGCATCGCCATGGGCAACAATAGCGCCCATTCGAACATGCGTTTTCCCGGAAACCGGCACGTGCTGACCAGCCAGGCCGAGCCGACACCGATGGTCAAGGTGCCGGTGCCGACGCCGATCATCAGCAATAATGTGGTGGTGATGTATCCCGGCAAAACCGTGGACACCAGATGCGACCAGATATCATCGCTGGGCGTCAGAGCGATATAGAAGACAGCCAGGATCGGAACCGTCATCAACGTAGCGATCATGACGGTGCCGACGCTCCATACGTTAAGCCATGACCAACCCTCTCTCTGGACTCTAGCGGCCCTGGGAATGGGTATGGCAGCGGTAGTCGCTTGGCTCGGAATTTTAGTTATTGAACTTGACCTTATCCATGATCCGGGTGGCCATGACACGGTTTTTGGCAATCTGATGCAAAAACATCTCGTCGGCCTTGAACTTTCCCCAACCGGCGACGATGGGGTGCAGCTTGACCCCGGCCTTGATCGGGTATTCGAAATTATCCTGGGCATAGATCTTCTGCGCCGCGTCGCTGCTCAGGTATTCGATCAGCTTGATGGCGTTTGCCTTGTTCTTGGCGCTTTTGGTGACGCCGGCACCGGAGATGTTGACGTGCGTGCCGCGGTCCTTTTGATTGGGAAAAATCAGGTCGACGGAGGCGGCCCATTTTTTCTGTTCAGGTTTCTTATTGTTGGTCATCATCTTGCCCATGTAATAGGTGTTGCCCACGGCGACGTCGCATTCGCCCTGGAAGACTGCCTTGACCTGGGCGCGGTCGTTGCCCTGCGGCTTGCGGGCCAGATTGGCTTTAAGCCCCTTGGCCCATGCCAGGGCGGCGGCTTCGCCTTTCGCCGCCATCATCCAGGCCAGCAGCGAGACGTTATAGACGTGCTTGCCGGACCGGGTGCAGACGCGGCCTTTCATGTGCGGCTTGGCCAGATCTTCGTAGGTGGTGACCTCGCCCGGCTTGACCCGGTCCTTGTGGGCGAAAATGATCCGCGCGCGGGTCGTCAATCCGTACCACAGGCCATTCGGGTGACGGAATTGGGCAGGCACGTTGCCCTCCAGAACCTTCGACGTGCTGGACTGAAGAAGCCCGGCTGAAACCAGGTTGTGGAGGTTGCCGATATCGGCGGTCAGCACCAGATCGGCCGGGCTGTTGACGCTCTCGGCTTTGAGGCGTTCCAGCATGCCTCTTTTCAAGTACACCATATTAACCTTGATCCCGGTCTTCTTGGTAAAGGCATCAAGCAGCGGCTTCATCAGAAACGGTTGGCGATAGGAATACAGGTTGACCTCGGCGGTCGAGGCGCTGGTCGCAGCGGCCGCCATGGCGGTTGCGACGGTGATGACCATCGCTGCCAATGTTGTTCTGAATTTCATAATGGTTATTCCCTGGTGTTGGTTTGTTGGACTCGCCACTTGCTGTTGCGACGCATTCTCAATTGGAAGAATTGTACATACCCACACATTAGTCAAGGGTACTTTATCATCTAATATTCCGGCGATAGTAAAACGAAATCCTTGAGGCGTTCAGAGCCTTGGACCAAACTGCTGTGACGAACCGATCCGAGCATATAAATTTATATCTCCGTTTTACGCAATCTTGGGAGAAACCGCCTTGACCGCGCCCGACGACACCGTTCTGGAAATGTACGCGAAAGCGGACTTGGACAAACCTGAAACAATGGTTTCCGGACATCCGTCCCCGCCGTGGCGGCTCGTGTCTCCGACGCGCCAAACTGCGCCTGTGGTGTATGCGTCGCCCCATTCGGGTTGCGATTACCCGGCAAAATTTATCGCCGCCTCGCGCCTCAGCAAAACCAAGCTGCGCCGTTCCGAGGACGCCTTCGTCGATGAAGTCTTCGCCGACGCCCCCGAACACGGTGCGCCGTTGCTATGCGCTCGTTTTCCGAGGGCCTATGTAGATGCCAACCGCGAGGCCTTTGAACTCGACCCGGCGATGTTCGACGCGCCCTTGCCCTATTACGTCAACACCTCTTCGCCCCGCATCGCCGCGGGTCTGGGCACCATCGCCAAAATCGTCACTGACGGCGAAGATATCTACCGCCGACCGCTTAGCTTCGAAGATGCCGAACAGCGCATCGAGGGCTTCTATAAACCTTACCACGCGGCGCTAAGGGGATTAATGGAAGAGACCAAAGAGCGTTTCGGCGGATGTCTGCTGGTGGACTGCCATTCCATGCCGTCCACCGCCGGTATGAACGGATTGAAACCCGGTCCTAAGCCGCCCGATATAGTTCTCGGCGATTGTTTCGCCACTGCCTGCACGCCTGATATAACCGCCATTGCCCAACAAGCGCTGGAAGAGACCGGCCTCACCGTGACCCGGAACAAGCCTTATGCCGGCGGCTTTACAACCCGCCATTACGGGCGTCCCCGGAACGCCTTCCATGTCCTGCAGGTAGAGGTCAGCCGAGCGCTTTACATGGACGAACAGCGCATCGAACGGGGCGCCGGGCTTCCCGGCTTGCAACAAAAGATCGGCTACCTGATCAAGGCCCTCGCCGCAATAGACCCTGAAACCCTTGGCGTGGGATGAAGACAGGCCCATGAACGGCGATATTCTGATCCGCGACATTGAAGATGCGGATATGACGGCAATCCAAGAAATTTACGCGCACCATGTACTCAAAGGGCTGGCCAGTTGGGAGGAAACGCCCCCCGATGTGGCAGAGATGATGCGCCGGCGCGACTATATTCTAAGCCATGGCTATCCCTACCGGGTCGCGGTGGTGGAAAATACCGTTAAAGGATATGCCTATGCTGGCCCTTACCGGCCCCGCCCGGCGTATTTTTATACAGTCGAGAATTCGGTCTATGTCGACGTCAACGCCCACCGCCAGGGCATCGGCAGGCTGCTGTTGCAGGACCTGATCGAGTGCTGCACCAACAAAGGGTTCCGCCAGATGATCGCCATCATCGGCGATTCCGCCAACGATGCTTCCATCGCCCTGCACACCAAGCTGGGGTTCGAGAAAATCGGCACCCTGCCGTCGGTCGGATTCAAATTCGGGCGATGGCTTGATCAAGTCATCATGCAGCGCCCCCTGGGTGACGGCGGCCAAAGTCTTCCGTAAACGCGGGAATAAAGGGTTTTGGAGTAAGAGCGCGAAAACGTTTTTCCGAATTTTGATGTTTTATATCGTCTTTTCGCTACTGGCGGGAACCTCGCCGACATTGGCGAACCTAACCTAAGTCTTTGGTAAGGCTTGAAATTTATGCGCAACGGAAACGGCGCGCACGGAACAGCAGATGGGGGTGCCCAAACACCTGTTGAAAGCCATTTCCCTGGCCGAATCGGGGCGCTGGGATGCAAGCTGGCGTTCAGATTACCCTTTCGGCCCTGAGTTTTTCAAACGCAACCGCCGAAACCCCGAGCAACCCACCATAAACCTCGTCGTTATGCTGGCCCAAACGGGGGCCGAGATGGTTGATTTGACCCGACGTTTTTGACAGCTTCGGCAACGGCGACGGCACCACGATCTCGCCGAGATCCCCCAACATCATCGATGTCAGCACGTTTCGGGCTTTAAAATGAGGGTCGTCGAAGATATCGGCGATGGTGTTGATGGGGCCCGCCGGAACCTCGCAATCAAGACACACCTGCATCAGGGTGTCACGGTCAAGGGAACCGGTCCACCGATTGACCGCGTCATTGACCACTTCGCGCTCAGTTAGCCGGATCGCCTGTTGACCATAGGCTTCGAACAAGCCCGCGCCCGCCGCCGCGGCGCCGCCTGGGTTTTGGTCCATAGCCTTACAAAGGCGTTCGAACATTTTGTCCGTGGTGCAGGCGATGGCGATCCATTTGCCGTCTCCAGTCGGGAAATGGCCATGCGGACAGGCGTTTACCGTGCCGGAGCCTTCCGGTTCGCGAATGGTGCCTTCGCGGGCATAGCGCGGCGCTATTTCATCCAGCATCCGGAACACGGATTCAAACAAGGCAAGGTCGATAACCTGCCCCTGGCCGGTGGCATCGCGGTGGCGCAACGCCATCATCACGCCGATAACGCCGAACAGGCCGGAAATATAGTCGCCCAGCGACGTCGAGCCCGGCGTCACCGGGGGTTTGCCCGGAAACCCGGACAAATAAGTCAGCCCGCCAACGCCATGGGCGACGCGGGCAAACCCGGGCCGGTCCTTGTAAGGTCCGGTCTGTCCGTAGCCGGTGACGCGAAACCAGATCAAACCCTCGTTGTCAGCCTCCAGATCGGCGGGGCCTAGGTTCCATTTTTCCAGTGTGCCGGGGCGGAAGTTTTCGCAAATCACATCCGATTGCGCCGCCAATTGCCGGAACAATTCCTGGCCCTGCGGGTGTTTTAGATCGAGGGTGACGGATTTTTTGTTGCGGCCTTCCGATAGCCAGGCCAGCGAAGAATCGCTGCGCTCCGTAGGCGTGCCGAACTGGCGCATGGGATCGCCGCCATCGGGGCGTTCAACCTTGATAACCTCGGCCCCGAATTCGCCCAAGATACCGGCTGCATAGGGGGCGGCGATAAAAGTCGAGACATCAAGCACCCGAATACCCGACAGGGGAAGTTTGCTGGCCCCCGTCATCAACCGAATTCCACTTCGGCCGTCATCGCCAACCGGCCTTCGTGGTCGCGCGCCTCAAGAGAGGCGGCGCGTGAATTGTCAGTGGGCGTGCCGGTGATGGTAAACGGCCCGGCATCGAAGATCGGCCCACGCGCCCGATAATCAAAGCGCGTTAAATTTGCTTTCGGGTTTTCGCGGCGGCACAGGTCCATCAACAGCGTCGCAATCAGCGGTCCATGCACGATCAAGCCCGGATAGCCTTCTTCCAAGGTCGTGTAATCACGGTCGTAATGGATACGATGGGCGTTGAAAATCAGCGCCGAATAGCGGAACAGCATGGCGATGTCGGGCTCGATCACCCGTTGCCAAGGCGCACCAGCAGGTTTTTTCGGTGGCGGTGGCGCTACGCCTGCCGGCGCGTCGCCCCGATAAACAATGTCGTGCTCCTCTTCGATGGCCAGACCGCCAGGACCGGTTATCCGGTGGCGCACCAGGACAAAAACCAGGGGCCCGTTTTTGCCTTCCTTGGGTGCGACATCCAAAATTTCAGACTGGCGGCTAATTTTGTCGCCGATATGCAGCGGCATCACAAACCGAATACGCCCGCCTGCCCACATGCGCCGCTCGAATGGCACCGGCGGCAGGAAGTCACCTTTTTTGGCGTGACCGTTTTGATCCAGGTTTGATTGACGGGTGGCGGCCAAAAAATAAAGCCAATGCCCCCCAGGCGGCAGCGGATCACCCGTTCGCGGTGCCGGGTCGTCCCGGTCCAGGGTCGCTGCTAGGCACGCCACCGGCGATGCCGTCACCTCATCGCGGGCGTTTTCGATGCGGCCGACCCATTGGCGCAAATGAACCATGTTCGACCCCCTAAAACGACCGTGGAAGGCCCAAAACGTGTTCGGCGATATAACTGAGAATCAGATTGGTCGAGATCGGCGCGACCTGATAGAGGCGGGTTTCGCGGAATTTGCGTTCAACATCATATTCCTCGGCAAAGCCAAAACCACCGTGGGTTTGCAGGCACATGTCCGCCGCCTGCCACGAGGCATCCGCCGCCAACAGCTTCGCCATGTTGGCTTCCGGCCCGCAAGGCTCACCCGCATCAAATAACTCGATCGCCTTATCGACCATTAAATCGGCGGCCTCGGTGGCGGTAAAGACGCGGGCAATCGGGAACTGGATTCCCTGGTTGCTGCCGATGGGCCGATCAAAAACTTCCCGCTCATTGGCATACGCCGAGGCCTTCTCGATAAACCAGCGCGCATCACCGATGGCTTCGGCGGAAATAAGGATCCGTTCTGCATTCAGGCCATCCAGTAAATAGCGGAACCCCTTGCCTTCCTTTCCCACCAAGTTGCGTGCAGATACACGTAAATCATCAAAAAATACTTCCGTCGTCGCGTGATTGATCATTGCCCGCAGGGGTTTGATAGTCAGGCCCTTCGATTTCGACTCCTGCATATCGATGATGAAAACGGAAATGCCATCGTGCGGCTTTTTGCCTTCATCCCTGGGCGACGTTCTGGCCAGCACTAACATCAGGTCTGAATGTTCGGCCCTAGACGTCCACACCTTTTGTCCGTTGATGATGTAATCGTCGCCATCCCTGACAGCCCGGGTACGGATGCGGCTGGTATCGGTGCCGCTGGTCGGTTCCGTTACCCCGAAGGCCTGCAGGCGAAGTTCGCCGGTGGCGATTTTCGGCAGAATTTCTTGTTTCTGCTCATCAGTGCCGTGACGCAGCACGGTACCCATCATGTACATCTGCGCATGACAGGCGCCCGCGTTGCCCCCGGAACGGTGGATTTCGCCGAGGATGGCCGCAGCTTCAGAAATACCGAGACCGCTGCCGCCGTAAACTTCGGGGATTAAGACACTAAGAAAACCAGCATCCGTCAGCATCTTGACAAAATCGGTGGGATAGGCGCGCTCACGATCAAGCCGGCGCCAGTATTCGCCTGGGAAGTCCTGGCACAGCGCACGAACGGCGTCGCGGATTTCGGGGTGGCTTGTCGAACTCATGGCACAACGATACCCGCCCCGAACCGCTAAGGCTAGGGCGCGTCTGGGCTATCTACCTTCGACCCGGTAAAGCACCTGTCCGCCGTTGGTTCGGCGTTTTTATTGAGATAGCGCCGGTGGTCCTGAATACCCCTCGGGACCGTACTGGCGGTAGAATTCCCGGTTCAGGCAGGTCTGCCCATGGACCAACCAGAAACTCAGGAGAAGAGATACTGCATCAGAGAAAAACAAGACAACTAGAATATATTCTCCAAACGTCATATAGAAAGAATGTTACCCCCTTCACTCCAACCTTGAGGAGCTGCCTGTTGACCTTTGTCATTCCCGAACTTCCCCGTCCCTGCGCCACCATAGCCGGCTCGGATGACCTTTTCCCGGTTCACCGGGTGTATTGCGTCGGGCGGAATTACGCCGAGCACGCCCGCGAAATGGGCCACGACCCAGACCGCGAACCACCGTTCTTTTTTCAGAAATCGCCGGACAACCTGTTCCCCGCCGGACCAGACGACGAGGGAAAATTTCCCTATCCGCCAAAATCTGACAACGTGCATTTTGAAGTGGAGTTGGTGGTTGCCTTATTGAACGGCGGCACGGATATCTCAGTAGATAAGGCGCTGGACTACGTCTGGGGCTATGGCGTCGGTCTTGATATGACCCGGCGCGACCTTCAAGGCGAAGCCAAAAAGGCCGGCAGGCCCTGGGATGTGGGCAAGGCGTTTGAGTTTTCCGGGCCCATCGGGCCGCTCCGCCCGGTGACGGAAACCGGACACATTTCCGAAGGCCGCGTCTGGCTCAACGTCAACGGTGAAACCCGCCAGGACGGCAATGTCAATCAGTTGATCTGGTCCATCCCTGAAACTATTTTCTACCTGTCGGGCCTGTTCGAACTGAAACCCGGCGACCTTATTTTCACCGGCACGCCCGCCGGCGTCGGCCCGGTCACCAAGGGTGACGTCATGAAAGGCGGCGTCGATGGCGTCGGTGAAATCCGCGTTACGGTCGTCTAAAGGCTCCCGTATTCGACAGGCTTGCCCTTGGCCAGCAGATTGGTCATCGGTGGCATCGGCGATTTTAAGCCCGACGCGGT
>JAZFSL010000103.1:0-3068 GCA_036446135.1 Rhodospirillales bacterium
TTGACGTCTATGTTGAGATAGGAATCGCCGTACATCACCAAAAACCCGTCATCCAGCGCTCCTTCGTCGAGCGCCAGCCGGATGGCGCCGCCGGTACCCAGAAGTTTGTCGCCTTCATCTACGTAAGCGACCTCCAGCCCCCAGCGGCCACCATCGCCGACGAATTCCCGCACCTGGTCGCCGAGGTGGCCGATGCAATAAACGACCCGTCGAACCCCCTGGTTCGCCAGCCAGGATAATTGATGATCAGCGAAAGGTCGCCCGGCGACGTCGATCAATACCTTGGCCGTGTCACCGGCAAGCCCCTGCATCCGCGTTCCCAGGCCACCGGCAAGGATCAGGCACTGCATGATTATTGTCCAAGCAGAACGATGGAGCCGTCGAAATCGAAGGAAAATTCCATTTCCTGCAGCCCTTCCTTGGTCATGGCGGCACGCACGCGGTCCTTGTCATCGGCATAGAACAAAAGAAACCCGCCGGAACCGGCGCCGACCAACTTGCCGGCCCGGGCGCCGTTTTTCAGCGCCAATTCGTAAAGATCATTAACGTGGTCGTTGGAAATGTTTTCCGAGCGGACTTTTTTATGTTCCCAGTGTTCGTTCATCAGTTCGGCGAAGCCAGCGACGTCGCCTTCTTCCAGCCGCGCCTTGATCCTCAACCCCAAATCCTTGATGAAATGCAGGTTATCCAGCATGCCCTTATCGCCGGTTTCCGATTTCTTTTTCTGGTCGCCAAGAATTTCAGACGCCGCCCGGCTGTAGCCGGTAAAAAACAGCACCAGATTTTTGCCGAGGTCCTTGATCGCCGCATCAGGAATTTGCAGCGGCGAGATCGTCACCGAGCCGTCCTCATGATATTCCTGGCACGTAATCCCGCCATAGGCGGCGATGTAGTGGTCCTGCTTGCCGCAGGGTTGCCCTAAAATATTCATCTCAATGTCGTTTGCCATCTCGGCCAGTTGTTGTGTGGAAATCGCCAAATTCTTGTGGGCGTGCAGCGCATGCACCAAGCCGACGGTAAAGCTGCCCGACGAGCCCATACCGGTACCGGCGGGGACATCGGCGATGGAGACTGTTTCCACCCTCGGCTCGATATCCATCAGGCGCAACGTCTCGCGCAGAAGATCGTGCTCGATGTCGTCCACGGACTGGGTGTGTTCGGTCTTGGCGTATTTCAGCAGATAACCCGGCTTGAATGTGCGGTTGACTGTAATAAAGATGTGCTTGTCGATGGCCGCCGAAATGACGAAGCCGCCGAAGGCTTCATAATAAGACGGCAAATCAGTGCCGCCGCCGCCGATGGAAATACGCAAAGGAGTGCGGGTAATGATCATTCTTCTGCCTCCTCCCCGGTCTGCGACGCCAGGGCTTCCAAGGCGCGGCGCATGGCGGCCAAAGACTGATCTTCGCAGCTCCATCCGAGATCGTTAATGCGGCGGCAATTCAGGCGGACAACGGGCACATCCCCGGACCAGCCTCTGGCGCCGCCGCTAAAAACGTATTCGACGCTGTCTTTATCCAGTCCCAGGCGTTCCAACACCAGATCGGCGATTTCACGCACCGTAATGGCATCACCGGTGGCGACGTTAAAAATCCCGAGCCGGTCTTTGTTATGGCTGTTAGCGAACAGAACGGCGCTGACGACATCATCGACATGGATATAGGGTTTGCTTTGCTCGCCGTCTCCGAGAATTTCGAGCCTCGACGGGTCGGCCCGGAGTTTGCGGATAAAATCATAGCCAACGCCGTGCGTCTGGCGCGGGCCGATAACGTTACCGAAGCGGAAGATGCAACCGGCAAGTCCGAACATGTGACAATAAGCGGAAATTAACGCTTCGGAAGCCAGCTTTGAGGCCCCGTACGTGGAAATCGGCCGGAGCGGCCCGTGGTCTTCGCTAACATCGGTCTCGCCCAGGTCGCCGTAAATGCCGCTGCCGGACGCATAAAGGATACGCCCACACCCGGAACGGCGCATGGCTTCCAACACCGTATGCGACAACACCGTTCCTTCGTCGAAATCGATGGCCGGCTCCGTGACCGCGCGGGCGATATCCGGATTGGCGGCAAGGTGAATGACAACATCAAAGCCATCCATGGCGGCGCTAAGTTTTTCGACGTCGCCGGCGTCCGCCCTAATCACCGTCAAACGCGGATCATTCAGGTGATGTTCAAAATGCCAATCGCGACCGGAAGAAAAATTGTCGTACAAGGTCACCGCCTCGGTCTGAGGCTCCGCCAGCAGGCGGTCGGTAAAATGGCTGCCGATAAACCCCGCGCCGCCGACGATGATAAAGCGGCCCTGATCTGGACCCGGGCCCGTTCCCGTCAACGGACGGATTCCCACTTTGTTTCAGCGATTTTCAACAACGGGTGAGAGACAACCAAATGCCAAATCACGGCCGCCAATCCCTCCGTATGGGGGGTGCGGCGGTCCGGATGCAGCGGCGGGATGACGACACAGGTATCGGCATTCTTGGCCGTGAACCCGTCATCCGATCCGACGATGCCCAAGGTCACGCAGCCTTGGGATTTTGCCAGTTCCAAGGCCTTGATAATATTAACGGAGATGTTCTTTTCTTTGTTACCGCCGCCGACGGAAAACACCAACACCCCGTCGTTTTTATCAATCTTCGAGCCTTTCAGCCATTCTTCGAACACGCTCTCCCAGCCCTCGTCGTTGACCCGCGCTGTCAATTCGGAAACGTTGTCCGTCGGCGCATAGGCCTCAAAACCGCAGATTTTCCTGAAGTCATTGACCGCGTGCCCGGCATGGCCCGCCGATCCGCCGACGCCGATAATAAACAACCGCCCCGCGCCGTCGCGCACCCCGGCCAGGCGCACGACCAATTCCTCGATCTTGGCGCGGTCCAGGGCGGCAATGATCTCCGCCGTTTCATCCAGAAACTGGTCTGTAAAATCGCTCATTGAGAAAAAACTGTCCGCGCCCCGGGTTGTTATGGCATGAGACTGATCTGCAAATACGCGGGGCCGATGACAACAACGAACAACACCGGCAGGAAAAAGATAATCATCGGCACCGTCAATTTGGCCGGCAGGGCGGCGGCCTTC
>JAZFSL010000104.1:0-4179 GCA_036446135.1 Rhodospirillales bacterium
TTGAAACCGTCGAAAGCGGCTTTATGACTAAAGATCTGGCCTTGCTGATCGGCCCCGATCAGGCTTGGCTCAACACCCAGAGCTTCCTCGACAAGATCGACGAGAATTTGCAAAAGGCGATGGGGTAGGGGGCTAAAGCCCGGTCATTTCCCCGAGCGCCTGCAGCACCCCATCCGGCTTGGTATCACGTGATACCTGGGCAACGGTGACGCCGCTTAAGTAGCGTTGAAGCGTTTCCACCGTCTCGCTTAAGCCAACCGGGCCATCTTCTGACTCGCTGATGACAACGCCGGAGATTTCAACGTCCCGCTGCCGCATGGCGGCGACGGTGGTCAGGGTGTGGCTGAGAGTTCCCAAGTAGGAACCGGCGACGATAAGGGCGGGTGCGCCAAACGCTGCTATCCAGTCCAGCACCGTATGGCTGGCGTCCAGCGGTACCATGGCGCCGCCGATGCCTTCGCACAATAATACCTCTTCCGGCCGTTTCTCGGCATCGCGGCAGAAATCGACAAGCGCCTTGAAGTCGATTTCCCGTCCTTCACGTTTTGCCGCCATGTCCGGCGACAGGGGTTCGGTGAAGCGCCAGGGCGAACAGGCGTTGATGGCGTCTTGCGTCGGCTCCACCCCCGATGCCCTGATTAGCAGGGAGGTGTCCGTTTCCTCAATTTTACCCAGCTCGAAACCGCTGATAACGGGTTTAAGAACGCGCACGGTTTTGCCTTGCCTGACCAGTGCCGCCGCCAGCGCGGCCGTGACATAGGTTTTACCGGTGCCGGTGCCGGTGGAGGTGATGAAAAGAGACTTCACGTTGCGTCCAGTATCCGGGTTTTGATGATATCCGCCAGACGTTCGATATCGGCATCGTTATGGGCGGCGGAAAAGGTAATTCGCAGTCTGGCCATGCCTTCCGGCACCGTCGGCGGGCGGATGGGAACGACCAGAAAGCCTTCGTCTTCCAGCATCCTTGCCGCTGCCAAGGTACGCTCCGTATCGCCGATGACAATGGGAACGATGGGGCTTTCGGCTTCCTTAAGATCCAGCAACCGGGTGAAGGCCTTGGCCTTGTTAAGCGGCCGGGCGGCAAATTCCGGGTCGGCGGCGATCACGTCGAGCGCCGCAATCGCTGCCGCGACAACGCCGGGCGGGAGGCCGGTGGAATAGATAAATGTCCGGCATCGGGTTCTAATCAAATCAATGACCGCCTGACTGGCGCACAGGTATCCACCATATCCGCCGATCGCCTTGGACAACGTCCCCATTTGCAGCGCCACCCGCCCGGGGCTGGCGCCGACGACCCCGATACCGTGCGCATCGTCGGTCATCAGCCAGGCGTCATGTTCGTCGGCGATGTCAGACAACGCGCTAACAGGGGCCAGGTCGCCGTCCATGGAAAAAACCCGATCCGTAACGATAAGGGCATGGGGATGCTTGCTCCGGTGTTTAAACAGGACATCCAGAAGATGATCCATATTGTTGTGGCGGAAGATATGAACCGCGCCTTTGGATAACCGGGAGCCAGCGTGAATACAGGCATGGCTGAGCTCATCGACGCAGACAAGGTCGTCTTCGCCGATGAGCGCCGGAATGATGCCGGAATTGGCAAGATAGCCGGAACCGAAAACGCAGGCCGCCTGCGTGCCTTTGAGCTTTGCCAGCTTCGCTTCCAATGTGGCGAACAGCGCATGGTTGCCGGTGACCAGCCTGGAGGCGCCGGAACCGGCGCCCAAATTTTGCGTCGCCGCGATGGCGGCGGCCTTGACGTCCGGGTGCTGGGACAGGTTCAGGTAATCGTTACAGGAAAAAGAAATCAGCCGTTTGCCGCCGCGCAAAACGTCGACCGTGCCAAGGCGTTCGGTCTCCGTCACGGTACGCTTCAGGTTGCGTTGTTGCAGCGTCGCCAGTTTGGCTTCGGCGAATTCATCGAGAGATTTTGAAATTTTACCTCTCCCCGATGATCTTGACGATGGCGCCTGTGAGGTGGGACAGATCCTCTTCGTCGATGGTGAACGCCGGCATCAGGTAGACGATGTTGCCGAAAGGCCTGATCCAGCAGCCTTCCTCGACGAATCGTGCGCGCAGGGCGGTCATGTCGGTGATGGTGTCCATCTCGACGCAACCGATGGCGCCCCGAACGCGCACGTCGCTGACTTTCCCCCATCGCCCGTGCATGTCGCGGCAGGGTTCCAGGGCAGTTCCCAAATGCGCTTCGATGGCTTTGACCTGTTCAAGCCGGGGTTCCGTTTCGAACAGGTCCAAAGACGCATTCGCCGCCGCACAGGCCAGCGCATTGCCGGTAAAGGTCGGCCCGTGCATGAAGGCGGTGTCGAGTTCATCCGATAAAAAAGCCTCGAACACGGCGGTGCTGGCCAGGGTCGCGGCCAATGGCAAGCTCCCCCCGGTAAGCGATTTGGAAAGCGTCATGATATCGGGTTGCACGTCTGCCTGCTCACAGGCGAATAGGGTGCCGAGACGCCCCAGGCCGGTCATGATTTCGTCTAGAATTAGCAAAAGCCCGTGTCTGTCGCAGGTCTCGCGGACGGTTTTGAGGGTTTCCGGGTCATGGAAAACCATGCCGCCGGCACCCTGGACCAACGGCTCAAGAATGACGGCAGCACATTGATCGGCGTTCTCGGTGACAAAAGCCTCGAACCGTTTCCGGGAATTGTCGTCCCGGGGCAGGCCGATGTGGAGTTGCCCGCCCATGAGGCCGGCAAAACGTCCGTGGATGCTGTCTTCGGGGTCGCCGATGGACATGCTTGCGATGCTATCGCCGTGATAGGCGCCGTCAAAGCAGATGAATTTGGTGCGGCCGGACTGGCCATTGTTACGCCAATACTGGGCCGCCATTTTCATCGCGATCTCAACCGATACGGAACCGGATTCGGAAAAGAAAACACGCTCCAGATCGCCCGGCGCGATGTCGGCAAGGCGGCGGGCCAGGGTGAACGCCGGCTCGTTGGCGAGGCCGGCGAGCATGACATGGGGCATTTCTCCCGCTTGGGCGACGATGGCGTCCCGGATATGGGGATGATTATAGCCGTGACACGCCGACCACCAGGACGCGATGCCGTCGATTAGCTCAGTACCATCGGCAAGGGTGATGCGGCTTGCCTGGGTGGCCGTAACGGCCAAAGGCGGCGGCGCCGTCTGCATTTGGGTATAGGGCATCCAGATATGCCGGTAGCCGTCATTCAGCCACGGCGCCAAGGAATCCAAAAGGGAATCCCGCAGAGAATCCAAAAGGGGGTCAGGCCGGGCGGTCATCCGGTGGCGCCGGGCTAAGCCCCAGCCTTCCGAAAAGCGATGCGTCTTCGTCTTTTTCCGGGTTGGGTGTGGTCAGCAATTTCGAACCGGTGAAGATGGAAGCCGCGCCTGCGAGAAAACATAAAGCCTGCATTTCGTCGGTCATCTGTTCGCGTCCCGCCGACAGGCGAATGACGGAGGCCGGCATCATGGTTTTCGCCACCGCGACGGTGCGCACAAATTCCAAAGGATCGAGGGCGTTTGTACCGGCAAGCGGCGTTCCTTCGACCTGAACCAGCATGTTCACCGGCACGCTTTCAGGGTGCGGGGTCAAATTGGCAAGGGCCATCATCATTGCGGCCCGGTCCCGCCTGTTCTCGCCGAGGCCGACAATGCCACCGCAGCAGACCTTGAGGCCCGCCTGGCGGACGTTTTCGAGCGTATCCAGCCGGTCCTGGTAGGTCCGGGTGGTAATGATCCGGCCGTAGAATTCTTCTGATGTATCGAGGTTGTGGTTGTAGTAATCCAGCCCCGCATCGGCCAGTCTGGCTGCTTGTGCATCGGTCAACATACCGAGCGTGGCGCAGCTTTCCAGGCCAAGCGCTGAAACGCCCTCAACCATGGCGCAGATATCATCGAGGTCATTGTCTTTCGGATTGCGCCAAGCGGCGCCCATGCAATAGCGCGTCGAGCCTGCGCCCTGGGCTTCTTTTGCCGCCGCCAAGACGTCATCCACGGCCATCAGCTTTTCCGCCTTGATGCCGGCGTCGTGACCGGCGCTTTGCGGGCAATAGGCGCAATCCTCGGGACAACCGCCGGTCTTGACCGACAGCAACGTCGACATCTGCACCTGGTTGGCATCGAAATACTGCCGGTGAAGGGTTTGCGCCCGCAAAATCAGGTCATTGAAAGGGAGATTGAAAAGACCTTCAGTCT
>JAZFSL010000105.1:0-5030 GCA_036446135.1 Rhodospirillales bacterium
CCGCCTAAAATCCGCCAGCGAGCAGCACGCCGGTAGCGGCCATAACCGCCGAACAATTCATCCCCGCCCTCACCGGTCAGCACCACCTTGAGGCCGGCGTCTTTAGCAGCTCCGGCCAGCTTATAGCTCGGCAGCGTCGCGTAATCCGCCGCCGGATCATCCATGATGGCGGCGACGTCAGGCAACAGCGCCCAGAAATCATCCTCGGTGAATTCGACTTCCGTATGCTCGGCCCCGGCGGCGGCAGCGACAAGGCGGGCATGTTGGCGTTCATCCGTCGCCGTGGCGCCGGAAAATCCGGCGGTGAATGCCTGAACCGGGCGTTCGTTGAGGCGCGCCATCATCGCCAGCAGCACCGACGAGTCGATGCCGCCAGACAGAAACATGCCGTACGGCACGTCCGATCGCTGGTGAATATTGACCGTGTCATTGAGAAGCCCGTCGAGACGCCTGAGCGCGTCGGCTTTGGAAATATTCACCGGCCCGCCATCGGGAAGCGCAGAGCGTCTTATACGGTCACTTATACGGCCTTTTCGAACCGCCACCGTTTCTCCGGGCAACAGCCGGTGGATGCCCTGAAAGGCGGTTTTTGCCCCGGTGATAAATTGAAGCTGTAGCAATTCATCCCGCGCTTTCGGTTCCAGCACCGCTTTCACCAGGCCGGATTGCAGCAATGCCTGTGGCTCGGACGCGAAGGCAAAACCCGCCGCCGTCTCGGCGAAATACAGCGGCTTGATGCCAAACGGATCACGGGCCAGCACCAGGCAATCCTCCACCGGGTCATGAATTGCGATAGCGAACATGCCGCGAAGATAGCGGGCGAAGTCGAGCCCGTGGCGCAGGTAAAGATGCAACGGCGGTTCGCAATCGGATTTGGTGCGAAAATCAATCCGCCCCATGTCGAGCTTCAATTCGACGTAGTTGTAGATTTCCCCGTTGGCGACGAGGCATGCCTTTTGCCCGTTCATTTCCGCATACAGCGGCTGATCACCGGTTTCCAGATCGATGATGGCGAGGCGCGTTTGCCCCAGCCCGACGCCGCCCGACACGTATTCCCCCCGGCCATCCGGGCCGCGGTGCGCCAATGCCTCGCTCAGCGCCTGCAACGTGGCCGCGTCGGGCGCTTGCCCTGAAAGCGTCATCAGGCCGGCGATGCCGCACATCAGGCTTTTTCTTCCATCAGGCGATTGAAGAAATTCATGTACTGGGCGACGACGATTTTTTCAGTGAATTTCTCTTTGTAGAGCTTGTTGCCACCCTTGGCAATGTGGTTGCGAAGCATGTCATCCGCCAGCAGATTGCGGATGCCGTGGGCCATGGTTTTGGCGTCGTCGACCGGCACCAGGACCCCGGTTTCGTTCTGTTCGATCAACATGGCGGGACCGTAACTGTCGGCTGCCAGCACCGGCACCCTCTGCGCCCAGGCTTCGATGACGACATTGCCCAGCGGTTCGTGCCTGGACGGGCAAACGAACAAGTCCGCGCTGGCCAAAATCGCCGCCGTATCCTCGCGCCAGCCGAGAAACCTGGTGCGCGGTTTGACGGCAAATTTTTCCGCCAATTTTTCCAATTCCCCCCTCAGCGGTCCTTCCCCGGCAATCCACAGATAAATACCCGGAACCCTGGACACCGCTTCCAACAACACATCGAAAGCCTTGTTTTCATGCAGCCGGCCGAGGGCTACCACCAGCGGCGCTGTTTTGGGAGTATAGAGTTCCTTGCGTTCAAGCGATTCAGCCCGCTTGGCGGATACAAAATTGGCAAGATAGTGGGCTTTTTCCGCGGCCCAACCCTGGGACAACATATA
The DNA here is from genome assembly GCA_036446135.1 of Rhodospirillales bacterium. Lineage (GTDB taxonomy): Bacteria > Pseudomonadota > Alphaproteobacteria > Rhodospirillales > Casp-alpha2 > Casp-alpha2. Next base: position 1,808 of record JAZFSL010000105.1, read on the forward strand.
GTCCCGGATGTCTTGGGTGTTGCCGATCAAATGGTCGCAGTTTTTATAGTACTTAAGATCGTAATATCCGCCCATGCGGCCGACGTGAACAAAATCGCCTCCGGGGCACATCAGACTGGCCCGGTTCATCCAGGTCAACACGATATCCGGCTGGAAGTCATCGATTTCTTTTTTCATCCCCTTGCGGGTACGAAAATCCATCATCCCGCCGAAGGGCAATTCCACCAGCTCGATGCCTGCGTCGCGGAGCTTTTGGGCGCGCGCCGGGTTTTCGCGGATGACGACGCGCTGCTCTAGGCCGACACGGTGCAAGGCCACAACCAGGCGCGTAAAGAAGCCCTCCGCGCCGCCGTATTCCGAGCCCGCCATGGATTGCAAGACACGCATCTCAGGGAATAAGCCTTTCAAATGCTTCCGCCGCCTGAGGCCAGCGCCAGGACCGCTGTTTGTCCAGGGCGGCATTGTGCTGGGCCAGCCAAAGGGCATCATCGCTCAGCAAGCGGCGCGCCGCATCGGCGAAGGCGGCGTCATCAGACGCAACAAAACCGGTTTTGCTGTCAATCACCCGTTCGTTGACGGAACCCAGATTTTTGACCACGGCGGGGACTCCCATCGCCTGCGCCTCGCCGACGGCCAGACAGAAGGTTTCGTTGATATCGCCACGGTAAAGCATGGCCCGCGACTGGCGCAACTCCCCGACCAGCTCGGCCTTGGGCACCGGGCCGCGGAAAACGACCCCCTTCCCTTCCAGCGCCCTCGCCTTGTCGAGCACCGTCTCCATGGCGCCGGATTTTTTCTCGCCGACGCTTCCATAAGTGGCGGCGCCCGCGAACACATGCAGTTCCGCCCCTGCTACGTGCGGCTGGATTTCCCCTCCCCAAATATCCAGCAACCAATGCAACGACCGCAGCGGGCTGGAGGTAAAGATAGCACGCGGCGGCGGCGCTTTGCTTAAGCGCTCCACGCCGCAGAATTCATCCGGTAGCCCATAAGGAATGACCACGCGCTCGCCCCCCGGCGCCCAGGCCGGATACGTGGTGGCGTGGTAGTCACCGATGAAAATAATCGCCGGGCGAAGGCGGAACAGTTTGCTCAGGTAGCGCCATTTCAACAAATAGCTTGCCGGGTTGTGTATCCAGAACACGGTGCGCCGGGCATCGGGCATGCGGTTCAACAACTTGTCGCCGCGGTTGGCGATATAAAGATCGACATCATCCGGCCACGCTGCATCGTTGATCGGCCGCCAATGGACGCCATCATAGTCGAGCGCCGCTTTGCATTTGTTAAGCACATGAACGTCATGGCCGCGCCGGGCCAGTTCCGCCGTCAGCGCGACGACGGAAGACTCGACCCCGCCCAGCGGCCGCTCGGTCGGTGTTTTACCATCAAATTCGATGCCGTCATCGGCAAGCACGATACGCGCCATTCAGCCATCGACCTCCAGCTTCGCCTTCAGGTGCGACAACACCGGATAGAGGCCCGCGAACAGCGCGATCAGGAAACCGTAGCCGCCTTCACGGTAGCCCTTGCGCATGACGTAGCACTTGAAAAACCTGGAAAAAATTCGCCGCACATTATTGGCCATGCCGCCGATGTCGCCGGATTCCTTCAAGTCCTTGGCCCTGGCCGTTGAATAGTTATCGAGGCGGCGGATCATGTCGGAAATATCCCGGTCAACGAAATGACGGATGCGGTGTTCCAGCTTCGGCCCCTTTTTTGCGCCGGGCCCCCAAGCAAGCGGCGGATGCACGCGGGCATTACCCCAGGTTTTGACGCCTTTTTTGAACAACCCCGGATAGGCGGCCTTGCCGAAAGATGCCCCCCAGCCCCAGCGGACAAGCCTGGAGCCGATATAGTTATCAACAAGAATTTCGTGCCAATCAAACGCCGTCGTTTCGATCAATGTTCTGATTTCACGGCCCAATTCCTCTGGAACCCGTTCGTCAGCGTCGATTTCGAAAATCCATTGCCCCCGGCACGCCTCGATGCCGGCGTTGCGCCGATCGCCTTCGACCGCCCAGGCGCCGTCGATGACGTGGTCGGTAAATTTGCGCGCAATATCGCCGGAACCGTCTGTGCATTTATCCAGCAACACGACGATCTCATCGGCGAACGACAGCCCGTCCAGACAGTCGGCCAATTGTGCTTCTTCGTTATGGACGGAAATCACCGCCGACAGCGTGATATCCTTCATGGCTATTTCCTCAATTCCAGATCGGCCTTGAGATGCGACAACACCGGATATAGGGCGGCGCAAAGGGCAGTGACAAAGCCGTAGCCGTTTTCCCGATAGCCCCGGCGACCAACATAACATTTCCAAAAACGCGAGAAAATCTTGCGCACCATGTTGGGAAAAGAACCGATCTCCTGCTTTTCCACAAGGTCGCGGGCGCGATTACTCGTGTAGCGGTCAAGGCGCATCAACATGTCTGAAATATTTTCATCGACAAAATGGCTGATCGGGGTTTGCAGATCAGGTCCCTGGCGGCCGGTGACATGCAAATGCGGATGCGCCCGTTCGGAGCCCCAGGCCTTGACGCCCTTGCGGAACAGGCCCGGATAACCATTCTTGCCGAACAGCCCGCCCCAGCCATAGCGGACCAGTTTTCCGCCGACATAATTTTCGACGGGAATGTTGAAGATATCGCCTTTCGGGGTTTCGATGGTTTTCCCGATTTCATCGGCCAGCGCATCGGGCGCGCGCTCGTCAGCATCGATCTCGAAAATCCAATCGCCCCGGCAAGCCGCGATACCGGCGTTGCGACGCTCTCCATCCCGATCCCAGGAACCTTCGATGAGGCGCTCCGTATAGCGCAACGCGATATCTTTCGATGCGTCGGTGCATTTATCCAGCAAGACGACGATTTCATCGACGAAAGCCAGGCGTTCCAGGCAGTCGGCCAATTGCGCTTCTTCATTATGGACAACGATAAGGGCCGACAACTTGATTGTATCCGTCATTCGGCCGCCTCCGCCGCCCGGCCCCACAGCTGGCGCGCCGCAGTTTCCACATTATCGACCGTCAGGCTGTCCATCAGGCTGCTGGTATTCCGATGATCGAAGTTTTCCGGAAAAATTTCATCGAACGACTTGTCCGCCCGCGCCACGGCGCAAAGCGGCCCCCAGGGCGCGTACAATTCTTCCAGGCTGGGGCCGAACAGTCCCAGCGTCGGCGTGTCCATGGCGGCAGCCAGATGCATCAGGCCTGAATCATTGCCGACAT
>JAZFSL010000106.1:0-2309 GCA_036446135.1 Rhodospirillales bacterium
CCTTATAGGTCGTTGGAATAAACTGGAAATTTCCCATTGCACCGGCCCACGATCCCTTCACGGTGGTATCGACATCACCGCTGCTCATCACCGTCAATGCTGCCATCAGCTGGGCGCGAAAAAAGCGGCTGCGGCGGGGATCATGAGCCAACGTCGCCACCGCCCCTAAAACAGGGAAAGCGCCAGTGTGTTTTCCGTAGTTACTTTCAAGGCCCCAAAATGCGACGATGAAGCGTGGCTGGACCCCGTATCTGGCGGCAGTTTTCTCTAAAAGGACCCGGTGCTTAGCCAGCATCTCCCGGCCACGGCGAATTCGTTCATCGTTGATGGCCCTGTCCAAGTAATTCCAAAAGGTCAGGGTGAATTCCGGTTGCCGGCGGTCAAGCTCGATAACGCGCTTGATAGGCCGCACTTGGGATAGCACCGTTTCCAGGAAGGCATCCTTAATACCGGCGGCGCGGGCCTCCTTTCGAACGCCTTCAAGCCACTCAGAAAAAGCCATTTCCGGTTCCGCCGCGACCACGGGCGGGGCCAGTAGAAAAGCGGCGAGTGTAAGCGAAATTAGAAACCGTCGGTTACGAAGCGCTTTTGAAAGAAACTCCAACACCTGATTTTCGAGCCTCGGCAGAAAATTGAACAACACATTGCTTCTGCCATACCCCAAAGGTCACTGCAAGAAACAGCGCGCTCAAATCTCGGGGCTGTTTCGGATCAGCCTTTAGGGCCGGGAAACAATTCGTCTGTTTTTCCGTCATACCAATAAAAAAACAATCCCAGATATTCATGCAAGACCCAGGAAAAGTGCCCCATGCCGCTGGTAAAATTGAAATGAAAGGGTAGGTTCAGAACTTTACGGGTGCTGTAATCGACCGGAAAAGGAATGATCTTCCATCCGGCTTGACGAAAGCTGCCGACGGCCCTTGGCATATGAAATGCCGAGGTCACCAATAACCAAGTTTCCCCATCCTTGGGGCGGGCGATTTTTTTGCTGAAGATGGCATTTTCAAAAGTATTCCTCGACTGGTCCTCGAATAAGATCCGCTCGGAGGCAATACCAAGTTGTAGAAACAACTGCGCCACGACCTTGGCTTCCTTCCATTCCTGGAAAAACAAACTGCCCGAACCGCCCGTGTAGATCACCTTGGCTTGAGGGTAGCGCCGTGACAATGCGGCCCCTTCGGTAATTCGCTCGACGGCGCTACCGATGGAAATCTGGCCTCGGTCTTTGCTCAAAACAGGATCGACAACGCCGCCGGCAATGATGATCCCGTCAACTGTTGATGGCAGGACGCTCACTTGGGGGAACCTGTCTTCCAGACCACGTTTCATCCACATGCCCACCGGCACAACCGCCAGCGTGAGCCCGACAACACAGCTTAAGGTCACCAACCAGCGGCCGGTTCTTCGCCACCCTAGCCACAGAAAGACCACGCCGAGGCAAAGGCCGATCAACAACAGGTTCCCCGGATCGGCAAAAAACCACAGAATTTTCGAAACATAGAAAAACATCCTCCGGTGATACTCCCCCTCTCCAAATAGGGCAACCGGCCCAATAGAGCAGCCGGGAACCTGGCTAATAAGCCGGCAAAAGGTTTGACGTACATGAAACGGAAAGAGGCAAAGTTTATTTCCGTCTACCTTCAAGCGATGAAACGAAATAATTGAACAGCCTATATGGGGGAGAGCCATAAAACGCATCATACTCGCAGCGCTAATTGGGGTGTTGGTGAGTGGGCATCGCCGAATATGAAGGTAGTTCAGATTGCGGATAGTGTTTTGGGGCGAGATGGAATACTTGTGAAGGCGATATATAAAGTGGAAATTTGTTCTAAATGGCACCACCTTGGGAGCTAGCAGCGCCTATGGTCGAAATCTATGTCGATGCTGACGCCTGTCCGGTCAAGGACGAAACTATTCGCGTTGCCGCTCGTCATAACTTGAAAACCTATCTGGTCAGTGATGGCGGCATCCGCCCCAGCCAAAATGCGCTGGTGGAACTGATCATTGTCGATCAAGGACCGGATGCTGCCGACAACTGGATCGCGGATCACATTCAAAAAGCCGACATCTGCGTCACCAACGACATCCCACTGGCTGCACGGTGTCTGGAACGGGGCGCTATGGCTATCCGGCCCAATGGAGAGCCGTTTACGGAAAACGGTATCGGCATGGCGCTGGCAACCCGTGAACTGATGCAGGCTTTGCGCGAATGCGGTGAAATCACCGGTGGACCAAAGCCGTTCAGCAAATCGGACCGCTCTGAATTTCTCAATCGTCTGGAAACATCCGTGCAAGAGGCGAAGCGCATA
>JAZFSL010000107.1:0-4198 GCA_036446135.1 Rhodospirillales bacterium
GTAAGGTGCCAGTCATGAACCCCATCGTCGTCATACCCGCCCGCATGGCATCGACACGATTGCCGGGCAAACCCTTGGCCGATATTCACGGGCATCCGATGATCGTTCATGTCTGGCGGCGCGCCATAGAGGCCGACGTCGGTCCGGTGATTGTTGCCTGCGCCGAGTTCGAGATCATCGACGCCATCAAAGACGCCGGCGGCGACGCCGTCTTTACCAACCCCGATCATGCATCCGGTTCGGACCGGGTCTTTGAGGCCATGCATACGGTCGATCCGACTAAAAAACACGATGTCGTCATTAACCTGCAAGGCGACCTACCGAGCATTGACCCGGTCACGGTGAAAGCGGTATTGGAACCGTTGTCGGACGACGGTGTCGATATCGCCACCCTGGCGACGGAAATCACCGATGATGACGAACGCGACAACCCCAATGTGGTTAAAGCTGTGTTGTCGCTGAACGAAGGTGATAAAATCGCCCAAGCACTTTATTTCAGCCGCTCCCGGGTGCCGTCCCATGACGGGCCGCACTATCATCACATCGGCATTTACGCCTTTCGCCGCGCCGCGCTCGAGCGCTTCGTCAAACTGCCGCCCGGTGATCTGGAGCAGAAAGAAAAATTGGAACAGTTACGCGCCCTGGAAAACGGCATGCGCATCGATGCCGGTCTCGTTGACACGGTTCCCCTCGGCGTCGATACTCCCGCCGATCTGGAACGCGCCCGCGCCTTGCTGGCGCCCAATTGATCGCGAGCCCTGTTATGTCTGATCCGAAAAACACCATCGCTTTTCAGGGTATGCACGGCGCCTATTCGGAAATGGCCTGCCGCAGCGCCCACCCGAAAATGACGCCGCTGCCGTCGGCGACCTTCGCTGAAACGTTCAAGGCCGTGCGCTCCGGCAACGCAAAGCTGGCGATGATTCCTATCGAAAACACCATCGCCGGACGGGTCGCCGACATTCACCACCTGTTGCCGGATTCGGGCCTTCATATCATCGCCGAGCATTTTCAGCGGGTGAACCACCACCTGTTGGCAGTGAAGGATGCGGAAATTTCTGACATCACCCATGTCCACAGCCACATTCAGGCCCTGGGGCAATGCAACACGGTGATCAGCGAATTGGACCTGACGCCGGTGATCCAGGCTGACACGGCGGGGGCGGCGGCCGATGTGGCGGCGGCGGGCGACAAAACCCAAGCCGCTATCGCATCTGAGTTAGCAGCGAAAATCAACGGGCTGATCAGTCTTAAGGCCAACATCGAAGATGCCGATCACAACACCACTCGCTTTGCCATCATGTCGGGCGAGGCTAATGATCCGGGTGTTGAGTGCACCGACCTGATTACCAGTTTTGTCTTTCGGGTCAGAAACGTGCCGGCGGCGCTCTATAAAGCGCTTGGCGGGTTTGCCACCAACGGGGTCAATTTGACCAAGCTGGAAAGCTACGTCGATGCCGGGTTCGTGGCGGCGCAGTTCTATGCCGACGCCGAAGGCCACCCGGAACAGTCGGCGTTAAAGATGGCGCTGGAAGAACTCGCCTTCATCACCCATGAAATCAAAATCCTCGGCACCTATCCGGCGCACCCGTTTCGTGCGGCGCAAAAATAACTTGGAAGGAACACACCATGCCTGTGATCCGCATTGAGATACCCGAAGGAACGCCTAAGGAAACCAAGAAAAATATCCGGGGCGGCGTTAAGCAGGCCGTGCTGGATACGTTGGCGCCGAAAGAGACCAAGTACGATTATGTAGGGATCAGAGAAGTGTTTGGCGTCATCGGCGACGGCGTGCCGCTGGTGACGGTCGACCTTAGACCCGGTCGTGAACCCGAACGCAAGAAAGCGTTGGTGGATGCCATCGCGGCTATCCTGAAGACTGAACTGGGTGTAGCGCCCGAAGACGTATATGTGTTGTTTCGGGAAAACCCTGCCGAGAACCACTATTGCGGCGGCGAGCCGCTGCCGGGGTGGGTTCCTGCCAATCAGTAATTGTTGAGCCCATGTGGAACACCATCAAATCCATTTTCTCGTTATTGCTGAGTTACGGCTTGCTGTTGCTGGGCAACGGCATGATCAGCATTTTGCTGGGTCTTAGGAGCAGGCTGGAGGGTTTTTCCACGGAAATTACCGGCTTCATCATGGCTGGTTTTTTTGTCGGTATGCTGATGGGCGCGCTTTATGCCATGCGCGTGGTCGCCTCCGTTGGCCACATTCGCGCTTTTGCCGCCTTTGCCTCGATTATGTCCGTCGCCGTGCTCGCGCACGTTTTGCACATTCACCCGGTCACCTGGTTCGTGTTGCGGGTGGTGTCCGGGTTCTGCATGGCCGGCATGGTCATGGTTGTCGAAAGCTGGGTGAACGAGCGCGCCACGAACCAAACACGGGGCCGGGTGTTGTCCCTTTATATGATCACAAACTATCTGGGCGCCGGACTTGGGCAACTTATGATGCTGATGGGGGACCCGGCCCAATTCCAGTTATTCCTCATTGCTTCCATGGCCTATTCATTCGCCCTGGTGCCGATTTTGCTTACGCGGGCCAGCGCCCCCAAACCCAGTTCGCCACAACGGATGAATCTTCGGGAGCTTTTTGCCATCTCGCCCGTGGGTGTGTTCGCTATGATTTGTGCCGGCATGGCCAACTCGTCGCTCAACGGTATGGGCGCTGTTTTTGCTAAAGAGGTTGGGCTTTCGGTTGCGGAAATTTCGACATTTATGGCGACCGCCATTCTGGCCGGTATGGCATTGCAATTCCCGATCGGCCGCCTGTCCGACCGGTTTGACCGGCGGACGGTGTTGACGATTGCGTCTTTTGCAACCGGCCTTGCTGCTTTGGCGGTGATCTGGGCGACCGGCCAGCCCGTGGCGACATTAATTATTACCATGGCTTTTTATGGCGGCATCAGCTTTACGGTTTATCCTCTTTCCGCCTCACAGGTTAATGACTTGGCGGACCCGGACCGGTTAGTTCAAGTGGCGGCGGGGTTGCTCATTGCCTATGGCATCGGTGCCAGCATCGGCCCGATTATGGCGGCTCAATCCATGGCGATTTTCGGGCCCACAGGGTTTTTCCAGTTCATCATTGCCATCCATAGCGTGCTGATCCTGTTTACGATCATCCGCATTATCCTGCGCCCGCGGGGAGAAAAAACAAAAGCCCCGTTTATGCCGTCAGGCGGTGTTGGGGTGTCGAGCAAGCAATTACTCACGGCGGCGCTTGATAGCGCCCAGCGGATTCCTGTCACGCCGTCATCCAGCCAAAAAGAAAAATCCTAGCCACAAAAAAATATTTTTCTGGAAATTTTTTGCGCGGCTTCGCCACGAAGCTCCTCGCTGCGGCTTAGATAATCACCCTATATCATCAAGCCAGTGTTCTATCAGCCAGCGCGAGACGGAATCCTTTCGGGGCAGGCGCAATTCCCCTTTTGGGGCGGGGCCTGTCCCCCATTCCCCAAAACTTTTAATCTCAGCAGTGGTGAACCAGCGGGCGTCTTCGATTTCGCGGGCGTCGATGGTGATGGCCGTGGTGGTGGCCGTAGCCCGAAAGCCAAGCATTAAAGATGACGGAAACGGCCATGGCTGTGATGCCTGATATCGGACATCGCTGACGGCAATGCCGGATTCTTCAAACACCTCGCGGGCGACGGCCTGTTCCAGGGTTTCCCCCGGATCGACAAAACCGGCCAGCGTCGAATACATGCCCTCGACCCAGCGCGATTGCCGTCCTAACAAACAAGCCGGGCCCTGGCCCTGGGGGTCGTCGTGGGCGACCAGCATGATCACTGCCGGGTCGGTGCGCGGGAAATGCATGTGGGCCTCGTCGCCCGTACAAAAACGAACATGCCCGCCGTCCCGGCTTTGCGTCGGCTGGCCGCATACGCCGCAAAACCGGTGGCGCCGATGCCAGTGAACCATGCCCCGCGCATAGGCCACTATCGACGCGTCAGGCCCCCCCATCAGTGCGCCGAGGCGCCGGAGGTCGATGAAATCGCCGCCCGCCGCAATATTCGCTGCCGTGGCTTCGTCCAGGGAAGATATATCGACGGCAGCATAGGCGGTGTTGTCGCCGAGGCCCAGGAAGATCACGTCCTCGGCCTGGGAAACAAGCGCCTGGCCGTCGGCGGCGCTCAAAAAAACGGCTTTCGGTTCGGCTGATCTGGCATCGATCAGGTTGAGGCTTTGCCACAGCGGCGCGA
>JAZFSL010000108.1:0-2581 GCA_036446135.1 Rhodospirillales bacterium
GCGACAAAATCAAACCGGTCTCAAGCCATTTCGGAGCTTTTTTTATTTGGTGAGCATGGAGAAGGCCCCGTTCCAGTCGGCGGCGGGCGGGTCGAGCTTGTACTGGTTGCAGCGCGCCAGCAGGGTTTGGCTGGGGCCGTCGTTGGGCGTGGCTTCCAGGGCTTGATTGAAAAAGATGATGGCCTGGTTCCAATCCTGCTGCCGATAGGCTTTCAAACCCTGGGCGTAGTTTTCCAGGGTTGTGCGCAGCAGTTCGTCGATATCTTCGGGATAACCGACCAGTTCGTAGACCTTGACCGGTTCTGTTTTGCCGAGCACGATAATGGCGTCGATTTCACGGCCAACGACACCGTTGCCGACTTTGTCGAAGGTCGTGTCGGCGACCATGGTGAAAGTGCCGTAGACCTTGTTGACCCCTTCCAGGCGGGCGGCCGTGTTGACGGTGTTCCCCATCATGGTATAGTCCATGCGACTTTTGGAGCCCATGTTGCCGACGACCGCCGGGCCGGTACACATGCCGATTCGCATCTTTAGCTCAGGTCTTTGTTCGGTTGCCCATTTGGCGCGTAGCTGGGCCAGCCGTTTTTGCATATCGACACAGGCTCGGCAGGCGACTTCGGCCTGATTGACCAAAGGATTGGGGGCACCGAAAAAGGCGATGATGGCGTCGCCTTCGAATTTGTCGACCGTGCCTTTATGGTCGAGGATGACATCGGTCATCTCGGTTAAAAATTCGTTTAAAAGCTCCACCAACTCATGGGGGGTCAAATTTTCCGAAATGCTGGTGAATTCCTGGACATCCGAGAAAAATGCGGTGATGATCCGCTTTTCGCCACCTAAAACCAGCTTGTCCGGCGACTGAATCAACTGACTGACGACCGAGGGGGCCAGGTAGGTCGAAAATGCATCTTTGATAAATCGTTTCTGCTTAGCCTCGGAAAGGTAGCGGTAAGCCGTGATGGCGACATAGATGATCAGCACGACCAAAAGCGGATAGACCAGGTTGAGAATCAGGCCCTTTAGCGAGAAAAGGTACTGGCACAAGACGATATAGCCGCCAAAGAGCGCGCCGCTGAGCAAAGCGCCCGGGACCACACCGCAGCGCGGCAGAAATATTCCGAGCAAAAGTCCGGCTGTCAGCATTGCCGCGATGTCAAAGATGGCCGACCAGGCCGGTTTTTGTAGAAAATCATTTTGCAGGATGCTGTCAACCACATTGGCGTGAATTTCCAGCCCTGGAAAAACGGTTCCAAAGGGGGTAACCCGCAAATCGAAGATTCCCACGGCCGTGGCGCCCACCAGTACGATTTTGTTTTTGAGAAATCCTTCGGGAACATTGTCGTGGAGGATATCGGTGATGGAGACGTGCGGAAAGGTCTTGGCCGGTCCCCGGTAGTTGATCAAGACGCGACCGAGTTCATCCGTGGGTATCGACCGATTGCCGACGGCGACATGGGTGACGCCATGTTCGGCCATGCTGACTGAAATCGGTTCGTTAAAATAGGCGCTGACCGAGACCAGCGACAAGGGGGCGTACAGGCTCTGATTGAACTTGAATACCGCGGGAATCCAGCGAACTACCCCGTCCGGGTCGGGAAACATGTTGAAATAGCCGGCGTACTTAGCGGCGTCTGAGATGACGTTGATGTTCGATTCGGGCATTTGGGCTTCGATCAGGGGAACGTACTGGGCTGCGGCCGAAGTATAACGCGCAAACTGGTGCCGGGATCCCCGGATGTTTTTTTCATGGGTCTGGATGGCGGCGGGGTCATCATCGCCGGCGCCGCCGGCGTCCATGTGAAAAAAGTATCCCAGAACCACCCGGGAATCGGAGTTTTTGATCGCTTCGGCCAACTGTTTGTCGCTGTCCGATTGCAGCTTTAAATCTTTAAGATAATCTTCAAGGGGACGGCTTTGAATATTAAACGTTTTGCTTTTTTGTTGGATCGCATTGATGGTTTCAACGATTCTAAGATCGTCAGGCTCGAGAAAAGCGATATCAAAGCCGATAACCTTGGCACCGTTTTGGGACAGCTTGTTAACCAGTTCGACCATTTTGGAGCGCGGCCAGATCCATTTGCCTTCGGCTTTGAGACTCTTTTCATCGATGACCGCCATAACCACTTCCGGCTTCGGAGAGAGGGCCCCCCGGGTGGTGAACCTTAAGTCCACGGTCTTTAGTTCCATGATGTCCAGAAAGGGAATACCGTATAAATAGGCCCAGAATCCTAAAAAAATGGTGATTAAGGTGATGGTTAAAGGGTTCAGCTTGAAGAACTTTTTCATGTAAAAGGCCTAGTCATTTTCGCAAACACGCTATGTTAACAATGGGTTAGGTTCAAAAAAAGCCGTCTGCCGTGAACATTTATGATATTTTACTGAACCTCAAAAGTCAAGAAGGGGTCAATCGTTTTCACAGGAGCGATGGACCAAGGCTGCCAAAGGCGCCCTTTTAAAACCGTCAAGGGGAGCATCGCGGTTCAGTGCTATGCGGGTCATTGCTTTCATTGAAGATACAGGTGTGAAAGGATAATCGGGACGGCAAAAGTAATGCGGCTGAGAAAGATGCAGCCGCTGTAGT
>JAZFSL010000109.1:0-5055 GCA_036446135.1 Rhodospirillales bacterium
AGAATTCGAGCTCATGCAACAGGATGCATGTGGCGGAGACCCAGCGTCAAGGCGGCCTGAGGTTCCGCCTCCGCCAATAATCCGACGGCAAAAAGCACATAGTCGCTATCCAGCCTGATATCCGGCGCCCTTGGGCGCAGCGATTGCGGCTCAGAGGGGTCCGCCAGGGTCGCTTCCAAGGCGGCTGCCGGGTTCTTGCCGTGGGCCAAAACCCCGCCGGTACCGATCAGGGTTTTGACCTCGCTCAAATCCTTGCCGGTCTGGACACTGACCGGCCCAGCCACCGTCTGCACAATAGCAAGGGAACCGGCATGACGGGTCATGGCAATTTTCAGGGCCGCTTCGGCCAGGGCCTGATCGAAGCGCTGTTCTTCTTCGCCCCCCTTATCGTTCCCTGGAAGGCGTTCTATGTCAGACGACAGCATTTGCAGAATTTCTTCAGCGCGGGCAACCGCCAACCTGGCGCCAGCGGCCAATTGCTCCAACCCCGCCGCCTCGGCGATGGCGGCAGCGTTAATCCGCATACCAAGGTCGCCTTCCACCGTCCGTTTAAGATGCGGTTCCGGCAAGCCGTGGGCGATGACGCCTTCTCTTGTCGGCGCACCGTCGGCGACGGAATGCACATCCGTGGTGGCGCCGCCGACATCGGCGACGACCAGGGAGCCCAGCCCGGCGACATCGCCATGCCCGACCGATAATAATCTGGCCCCTTCGAGCACGGCCGCCGGGGTCGGCATCAGCACCGCGTCGAACAGTGCCGCCGCCTTGTCGATGCCCTTGGCGTGGACAATACGGTCGATAAAAACCTGACGAATGGCGGCGCGGGCCGGCTCGACATTCAATGCGCCAAATTCCGGCATGACGTTTTCAGTGACGATGACCGGCGTTCCGGCGGCTTCCAGTAAAGCCGCCACTTCTTCCGCCGCTTCGCGGTTACCGGCGACGACAACGGGACAGATGCAACCAGCCGCGGCCAACTTGACAGCGTTTTCAAAGATCACGTCTGCATTGCCGCCGTCGGTGCCGCCGGCCAACAGAATGATATCCGGGGCCAGGGCTTCTATGTCGACGATATCGCCCTTGGTCAGGCCGTAGGAAAACGCCCCCGTCAACTTCGCGCCGGCGCCAAGCGCTGCCTGCCTGGCCGCTTCGGCGGTCAACTCCCGAACCAGCCCAACCGTCACCATACCGAGGCCCCCGGCGGCGCTGGAACAGGCCAGCCGGTGTTCGAAATCCGGCAGGGCGCCCAGATGGCCTTCAAGGTCCGCGAGCGCGGCGATCAGTCCCTCGGTGACGTCGGTCTCGACCGTTGATGGTCCTTGCCCGGCGCCGATGATATTTCCGTCCGCCAAATCGACGGCGCGAAGCTTGGTGAAGGTGGAGCCAAAATCAATCAGAAGGGCGGAGCTCATTAACCGGCCTTTTTCCGCGCCCGGAAATCTTTGTCCAGCGCCTCGACCACATCTTCAACACGGGTGTCGTTGGCAAAAGCGCGATCAAACCCCATGCCTAAAAAGCGCCCTTCGACCTCGGCCCATTCCTGCTTGCCGACGACCAGGCTGCCGCCGATGTACAACAAAATACCGTCCAGGCCGGCTTCGATGCAAAGCTCGCGAAAGCCCCGGCAATCGAGTTCCCCTTGGCCATAGAGCGACGACACCATGATCCCGTCGGCGGCCGTTTCGATGGCCGCCTTGATAAATTCCGCCGCCGGCGTCAACGCCCCCAGGGTCACGACCTTGAAGCCGGCTTCCTCCAGGCCCATGGACAGTATCCGGTTGCCGACGATGTGTGTATCGGCGCCAATAACCCCGGTAACAAGGGTAATGCTTTGCCTTTTGATACGACTCACGGCTTCTACCTTTTCCTGCTCCCTGCTGAGGCATAAAGTAGCCCCCGAACAACCGGCTGAAAAGGACGTGTTATTTCCGAGCCCGCAACATCCAGCCCCGGCGAACGCCGTGAAGCTTTTAAGCTGGGCGTCGCCGACGCCTTCCGCATGCCTGTCTGGGTGGTCAGCGCCTCGATGATTGGTTTCGGCTCTCTATGCCAGGATATCGGCATCACCTTTGGCGTTGCCGTCGCCTCGACGGCGACGGTCTGGGGTCTTCCGGGACAGGTGGCCTTTGTCGAGCTTTTCGCCGTCGGCGCGCCGGTGCTGGCCATTGCACTGGCGTCCTCCATGGCCAACCTCCGGTTCCTGCCGATGTCGCTGTCGATGATGCCGCTGTTCCGGGCCGACCCCGGCATCTGGCGCTGGCGCTATATTCTGGTGGCGATGATGAGCGTCAACACCTGGGCGTTGACGCTGAGACGCGCCCCGGAACTGGGTGATCGCCAGCGCGGTCCCTATTACATCGGGCTTGGCGCCGTCTCCATGACGTCGGGGGTACTCGGCACGGCGGTGGGCTATCATCTGGCCGGGACATTGCCGTTCTATATCACCGTCAGCCTGATTTTCCTCAATCCGATGTATTTCATTTTCCTGTTTTCCAGCATCCGTCAACGTAACTGCATCATGGCAATGATGATCGGCACTGTCTTGGGCCCCCTGTTTCATCTGCTGTCACCAGACTGGGGCCTGCCCTTTGTCGGCTTTATCGCCGGGACCACGGCTTTCTTTCTCGACAAAAAAATAGGCGGGCGGGTATGAATGAGATAGCCCTTTGGGGACTATTGGGGTTGGTCACGGCGGCGACCTATGTCTGGCGCGGCATCGGCGTTGCCATTGTCGCCCGCATCACGCCCAGCAGCGATTTCACGCAATGGACGTCGTGCGTCGCCTACGGCATGCTGGCCGGACTGATGTCCCGGATCATGTTGATGCCGGTCGGTATCCTGGCGGAAACGCCACTGCTCGACCGCATGCTGGCGCTCGCCATCGGGTTTCTGGTTTTTTTCGCTTTTGGCCGCAGCATGCTGCCCGGCATGATCACCGCCGTCGGCATTTTTTCCACCCTGACCGCCCTGCATGCTTTCGAGATTTATTAGGAACACCGATGATCCGCCTGTTGCCACTTTTGCTGATTCTTCTAACGTCACCCCCGGTGGCGGCTCAAGCCCCGGCCTGCTCCGCCCCGCCGCCCGTTTGTGCGCAAGCGAACCGGGTTTTCAGGATCGCATCCTTTGATCCCGAAGCCAGCGCCGTGCTCATCGCCAGCGGACTTTTGGTCACCAACCGCCATGTCGTCGCCGACAGCAACCGCGCCCAGGTCTTTCTGCCGTCGGGCGGCAGCGTGCTGGCCGACGTCGTGCCGACAAGCTACCCCGGCGATTTGATCCTTCTTAGGGCTCCCGGCCTCAAGGCCACGCATCCTATACCGACGGCGGCACCTTCCTTGAGCGCCTCCCTTTACAGCATCGGCGCCGATACAAAAAAAGATCGGGTCCGGGTTTATAAACCGGGGCGGGTCAAATTGATGCCTGCCGAAGACAAGCCGCTTGCCCGATTACACCATGATGCCTTTAGCCAGCCCGGCAATTCAGGAGGTGCCCTTGTTGATAGTGAAGGGCGGCTGGTCGCCATCATTGCGTCAGGAGGCGAAGGCCGGTTTGAGGCCATTCCCGCCGGCCGGATCGCCCGGCTCGAAGCCATGTCAGGACCGGCGCATGAGAAAACCAGCAACATAATCGGGGGCGCCGTCCGTGCATGCATGGAAGCCCTGGAAGCCGCCCGCATTGATATCATCCGGAAGGTCTGCCCGGCGACCCAAAACCGCCAGCTTTGGGATATCGCGGGCCAGGAACTGGGGCGGCTAGGCCTTTTCGATGAAGCCGTTGGAATGTTCGCCCGCGCCTTGAACCAGGATCCCAACGCCGTCAACTCCATGCTGTCGATGGCGGTGACGCTTCACCTGGCTGGCCGCTACATTGAAGAAATTCCCCACCTTCGCCGCTTGCTCGGGATCATGCCGGGGAACGCCCAGGTGCTGCGCCTGAGTGTTCAGGCTGGAGTTTGGGGTGCGGACAAGGAACTGGCGAGGTCGGCATTGAAGCTGTTGCAACACCACCACCCGACGATGGCCGGGGCAGCCGGAAAATTCATTGAAAGCGGCCCGCCACCACCAAAAGGGCGGCAAGGGGGAACCCGGCCTCGTTAATTTGATAGCTTAAAGGGCGGCGACCCTGGAAGCGGGCATGAGAACCTGGCCTTCAAACAAGCGGCGTTGCGTCCGGTAGACAGCTCCATATTCGGCTTTCCAGCCTTCCGGCGCCGCATCAACCTTGCAGGCGACCGGTAGTATTCCCGACGGCTGCATCAGCCGGACATCCCGGTTTTCGTCTTCGACGGAACGGGTATGACGGTGAACGACGGTGCCTTCAATTCGCGACGCCACGGCGCAGCATAATGCGCCGGTTAGCGGCAATGCCCGGTGGGTGTTGCCGGTGGAAACGATCCTGGCGGTCAAATCACCGTCCGCTTCGAGTATCTTTTCGCCGGACAGGGTTTCGGCATCCTTCGGCCCGGCGACAATGCCGATAAAGGGCACCGTCGGCGATTTTTCCGTGGCTTCTTCAGGGTTAGCCGCCATTCCCATCATCACTGCTGCCCTGGCCCGTATGGTTTCCAGATGCGCCATAACTTCTTCCATGGCGTCGATGTCCATCGGGCTTTCGCTGGCGGTGAGGCCAAGCACGCTGGCCTCGACAAAGACACAAGGATTGGCGGCATCGACCAAAGACGCCTTGATCGGCCCAAGCTCCGCCACCTCGATCACGTCAACGACGTTTCCCGTCGGCAACAACTTCCCCGTCCCGGCGCCGCCGAGATCGCGGAATTCCATACGAACGGGTGCCCCGGTTTCGGCCACCCCCATTAACTCGAAAACGCCGTCAACGGCGGCGAGCCCATCATCGATTGGGAAGCTGGCATGAATGACCTTGTCCGTATTGGTGTTGTAGACACGCACCGTCGCCTCATTACCCGCCACATCGACTAACCCTTCATCGACGGCAAACGGCCCCATGGCCGATGACATGTTGCCGCAGTTGGCGGCATAACCGACGATAGCCCGATCAATACTGACCTGGGCAAAAGTAAAATCCACATCGGCA
>JAZFSL010000110.1:0-2213 GCA_036446135.1 Rhodospirillales bacterium
ACCCTGAGCACGTCGCCGGCGTAACTGAGGCGCAGGGGCCGCGGGGTTTTCGAAAGCCTGGCGGCGGCGATGCGCGCGATTTGCGGCGTCATGTCGGCTCGCACGCCCATCATTTTATGCGATTCCGGGTCCATGATGCGGAAGGTCTGCTCTCCCATGCCTTCGCCTAATCCGGTCAGCAGGCATTCTTCGAATTCGATCAGCGGCGGTTCCACCCGGTCGTACCCGTGTCCGGCAAAGCATGCCATCAGGCGTTCCAGAACCGACGCCTCGAAGGCGGCATCGGGGGCCAGAACGTCCGATAATCCGGCCGGTAGGAGGGCCTTGTCAGCTTTGTCAGTCATCGCAGGGATACGCCATCATTAAAAAAACGGGGCCGTGGCGGGTCATTCTCCGCCGGCCCTTTTGGGGAAATTAGCAGAACCGACAGCCGGGCGCCAGACCCGCCTAAACGGCCATTTGATAAAGGAAACCCGCCGCCGTGGAACCGACGAGGGCCAAGCCTACGTACCACGCGAATACCTGACGGCGGACCATGGCGAAAACGGCGACGGCGGCCGGAATGCAGGTGACCCCGCCGCCGATCATAAAGGCCATGGCGGCGCCTTTGGCCATGCCGAGGTCGATCAGGCCCTGCATCAGCGGAATGGCGGCAAAACCGTTCATGTAGGCTGGCACGCCGACCAAGACGGCGGCTGGAATCGTCCACCAATCGCCGCCGCCCAGCCATTCGGCAATTATCGTCGCAGGAATATAGGAAAGCATCAGGCTTTCCAAAACGAAGGCCAACGTTAACCACTTGCCCAGGAACCAGCCGGTTTCAAGAAGGCTGGAGTTGAATATCTTCATACGCGGTGCTTCGCGCCAGAATTGCCAGAGGACCGTGTCGTTTTTTTTGTCCCCGCAACCGGAACTGGCGCAGCATTTTTGTACGCCGTCGGTCAGCGGGTTTTTAAACATCCCGGCCTTGAGGGCGGCGAGGGTGGAAAACCCGGCCAACAGACCCAAGCCGAAGGCCGCCAGTGTCTTGCCGAGGGTGAAGTGCAGGCCGAGTGCCGCGGTGCTGAGGATGAACATTTCCGGGTCCATCAGCGGCGACGACACCCAAAACGCCATGACCGGCGCTAGCGGCACGCCGGCGGCCAGCAAGCCGGCGATGATGGGAATGACGCCGCACGAACAAAACGGCGATAAGGTTCCGAACAGGGCGGCGAAGACAATCATCCGGTGCTTGTTGCCGGAAAACACCCTGGCGATCAGTTTTTCCGATCCGCTGGCCTGGGCGGCGGCGGCAATGGCGACGGAAAGAGCCAGATAGGGAAAAATTTCAAACAGCGAACGGCCGGTAAAGGCGAGGCTTTGCGGAATCTGGCGGGGCGCCAGCACGATGATAACGGCAAAAATGGCCGCTAATGCCAGCACCACCGGATCGACGGCGCGCAGGCGATTAAGAACCGTTTGGGTTATTGGTATTCTCTCGGTGGAAATTCCTGTTGTCATGGCGCTTACTCTTTATGCCGCCGGTTGCCCGGCGCAATCCTCATCGAAACCGGTGCAGCATTCTTCGGTCAGGAACGCCAGCAGGTCATCCATGACGTCGTGGCTGCAAATACAGTGAAGCTGGCGGCCCTGGCGGCGCTGTTCCACCAACCCGGCCCAGGCCAGGCGGGCGATATGATGCGACAGCGTCGAGCCGGGAACTTTTAGGCGGCGCTGTAAATCACCGACGACCATGCCTTGTGGACCGGCCCTGACCAGCAGCCGATAAACCGCCAGCCGCGTCGGGCTGCCCAGTTCGGAAAGACATTTTGCCGCCGTTCCTTCGTTCATTTGAGCCATCTGGAGATAGTACGTCGCGGGCCGGATTAAGTCAACCATATTTCTAGAAATATAGAAATATAAAAGCCTCGGAAACCGACAGCGCGGTGAACCGGCGCGATTACTTCAACGCGATAGTGGTTAATGGACCGGGAAAGACTGTTGTTTGACCGTTTTACCGAGGCCATCGATGATGGTCGGAATCATCACCCGAGTCACGGCGCTGTTGCCGCTAAGCCCAAGCTCGGCGGTGCTCCAGCCCTCCCATAGACGCTTGCCGTCGGATTTGTTGTCGATGGTGACATCGATCCGAAAGGTGCTCGGCGACACGGTACGGGTCCGTTCCTTGCGGTTCGGGTTGAGCAGGCCGCCGCGGGTGGAATTGAATAGGTTGA
>JAZFSL010000111.1:0-2396 GCA_036446135.1 Rhodospirillales bacterium
AAGGTTTAAGTGGAATATTAAATGGCTAATGCACCGACACATCGACCGGCGAAACGCGAACGCAAGAACATTGTTTCTGGCGTCGCGCATGTGAACGCCACATTTAACAATACGATGATTACCATTGCCGATGCCCAAGGCAACGCCATCGCCTGGTCGTCTGCTGGTGCCCAAGGTTTCAAAGGCTCCAGGAAGTCTACGCCGTATGCCGCTCAGATGGCCGGTGAAGATGCTGGCCGGAAAGCCATGGACCACGGAATGAAAATCATTGAAGTGCAAGTCAAAGGCCCTGGATCGGGCCGTGAGTCGGCATTGCGTGCTTTACAGGCCGTCGGGTTTACCATCACGGCTATCCGTGATGTAACGCCGATACCCCATAATGGGTGTCGGCCAAGAAAACGCCGCCGGGTTTAAGGCGGAACACTCAAACCGCAGTTGCGCGGGGGGGTGGGAATCCATCTCCATCTGTCGCAGGCCCCCAAAAGGGTTCGGCGAAAGAAAATGTAGCTAAACTCCGATTTTGGAGTTTCAGTAAAACGTCTCGAGCGTGAGGTCTCACAAGTGATTCAAAAAAACTGGAAAGAACTTATTAAACCATCGAAACTCAATATTCAGCCCGGTAGCGATGCGTCCCGGACGGCGACCATCGTTGCCGAACCGCTTGAACGCGGGTTTGGGCTGACTCTCGGCAACGCCTTAAGGCGTGTTCTTCTTTCGTCTTTGCAAGGGGCCTCGGTAACGTCGGTTCAAATAGACGGCGTGTTGCATGAATTTTCGGCTATTCCAGGTGTCCGGGAAGATGTGACGGACATTGTCCTTAACATCAAGGCTCTTAATATTCTCATGTCCACCGAAGGGCCAAAACGGATGACTTTGAAGGCGAGCGGTCCGGCGGAAGTCAAAGCAGGCGCCATTGAAGCTGGCCCTGACATTGAAATCATGAACCCGGATATGGTCCTTTGTCACCTCGACAAAGGCGCCAAGCTCAATATGGAACTGACGGTGGAAAACGGCAAAGGATATGTTGCTGCAGACCAAAACCGCCCGGAAGACAGCCCCATCGGCTTGATACCCGTTGATGCACTATTTTCCCCGGTTCGCAAGGTTACGTACAAGGTTGATAACACGCGCGTTGGACAGGTTACCGACCATGACAAGCTGAGCCTAGAAGTAACCACCAGTGGCGCTGTTACCCCGGACGATGCTGTCGCCCTGGCGGCGCGTATTCTGCAAGATCAATTGGCCCTTTTCGTCAATTTTGATGAACCGCAAAAGGCGCTTACCGAAGAAACGAAAGAAGAGCTGCCCTTCAACAAGAACCTTCTGCGCAAGGTAGACGAATTGGAACTTTCCGTTCGTTCAGCCAATTGCCTGAAGAACGACAACATTATCTATATCGGGGACCTGGTTCAGAAAAGCGATACGGATATGCTCCGGACGCCAAACTTTGGCCGCAAGTCCTTGAATGAAATTAAGGAAGTCCTTGGACAAATGGGGCTGCACTTGGGTATGGAAATTCCCGACTGGCCGCCTGAAAATATCGAAGATCTGGCTAAGAAACTGGAAGACCCGTATTAATAGAGGCTGAACAGCCTTTAAAAAAAACCACACGCGTACGTGTAAAATGGCACGCGTACGTAAGCAAAATAGAGGAGCCTGAACAATGCGTCACCGTAACGGTGCCAGAAAGCTGAACCGCACCAGTTCGCATCGGAAAGCCATGTTTTCCAACATGGCCGTATCTCTTGTAATGCACGAACAAATCAACACTACCTTGCCGAAAGCCAAGGATCTACGGCGCATCGCCGATAAAATGATCTCGCTTGGCAAGCGTGGCACCCTGCATGCGCGCCGCCAAGCCTATTCATACCTTCTCGATGATGCCGCCGTCTCGAAATTATTTAGCGCATTGGCGGAACGCTACAAAGAACGCCCTGGCGGGTATACACGGGTTCTGAAAGCCGGTTTCCGTTATGGTGATAGCGCGCCGATGGCGGTTATCGAACTTGTTGACCGTGACCCGGATGCCAAAGGTATGGAAGACAAAGCCCGTCATGCTCTGGAACAAGAAGCGCAAGGGTCGGGTGATGCCGAATAACGTCTAATTTCCGGTTTTGTTCTGAATTCTAAAAGGCAGCCCAATCGGCTGCCTTTTGTTTATTCAAATGTTACTATTAGGGGTGATGTCAATCTGTTCGAACGGTGGTTTCGTGGGCATTCTTTTTAGATTCTTTTGCATCCTTGTTGTTGCGGGCCCCTTGTCGATTCTAGCCGCCAATGGTGTTGGCGCAGGGCAAAAACAAATTCCATCCTCAAGAGCGGATGTCCAAAAATCCTTTGCTCCTTTGGTCAAAAAAGTCGCCCCTTCGGTCGTCAATATTTATGCCCGCAAGATT
>JAZFSL010000112.1:0-11289 GCA_036446135.1 Rhodospirillales bacterium
TTCGGCACCCTGATCGGGCTGCTCAAAGACGGCAAACCTGTTCTGGGTGTCATGGATATGCCGGCCCTCAAAGAACGCTGGGCCGGGGCCGTTGATCTGCCGACGACATTTAACGGCGATGCGGTCAAAGTGCGGGCCTGCGGAAACGTCGCCAAGGCGTGGCTCTATGCGACATCGCCGCACATGTTCGGGGACGCCGATTTCCCTGCCTTCGAAAAACTGCGCAAGGCTTCCTGGCGCGCTGTTTACGGCGCCGAATGCATGGCCTATGGGCTACTCGCCAACGGTCTCGTCGATATCGTTTGCGAAGGCACCATGGACCTTCACGATTACGCCCCCATGGTGCCGATTATCGAGGGTGCCGGCGGCGTTATTACCGATTGGCGGGGCGAGGCGCTGGGTATGGACGGGGATGGCACCGTGCTTGCCGCCGGTGATGCGGCCGTTCATGCCGAGGCATTGGCGTTGCTGGCCCGGTAGCCATCATATTTTTGCCATCGTTGGGTGGTGTTTTGTTGAGACCGAAAGCAACCGAAAGAACTCCATGCGCCTTATAGCCGCCATTCTGTTTTTCAGCTTTTCCATCCTTCCCGCCCTTCCCGTCAAGGCGGCGGAAATTTCGCACGGCATCGCCATGCACGGCGATCTTAAATATAGCAAAGACTTCAAGCATTTTGAATACGCCAACCCGGGCGCGCCCAAGGGAGGCAACGTGCGCCTTAACGCCATCGGCACCTATGACAGCTTCAACAGCTTCATCATCAAGGGCAACCCGGCGGCGGGCATAGGCTTTATGTATGACAACCTGATGCATGGCTCGGCCGACGAAGCCTTCTCCCAATACGGGCAATTGGCGGAAAGCGTGCAAACGCCCAAGGACCGGTCCTGGGTCGCCTTCACGTTGAGGCCACAAGCGCGCTGGCATGACGGCAAGCCGGTGACCGTGGATGACGTGATTTTTTCGTTTAATATTCTGCTCAAACAAGGCTCGCCTTTTTACCGGTTTTATTACGGTTCCGTCGCAAGCGCCATAAAGACCGGGCCGCGCACCGTGCGTTTTAATTTCAAGCCCGGCGAAAACCGCGAACTGCCTCTTATTTTGGGTCAGCTCACCATTCTGCCCAAGCATTACTGGGAAAAGCGCGACTTCAACAAAACCACGCTGGAGCCGCCCCTCGGCAGCGGCCCTTATAAAATTGACAGCTTCGAGCCGGGCCGGTCGATCACGTTTAAGCGGGTGAAAAGCTGGTGGGGCGAAAACCTGCCCGTCAACAAGGGCCAGTATAATTTTGATTCTATCCGTTACGACTATTACCGCGACAGCACGATTTCCCTGCAAGCCTTCAAAAAAGGCGAATACGATTACCGGGCAGAGAACTCATCCAAAGCCTGGGCAACGGCCTACGATTTTAAAGACGTGAAAACCGGCCTGGTGAAAAAAAGAGAAATCCGCCACAACCGGTCATCGGGCATGCAGGCGTTTGTCTTCAACACCCGCCGCGACAAGTTCAAGGACAAGCGCGTCCGCCAGGCATTGGCTTATGCGTTTGATTTTGAATGGTCGAACAAAAACCTATTTTATGGCCAATATTCCCGCACCCGCAGCTATTTCGATAATTCCGAGCTGGCGGCAACGGGCTTGCCGACGGGTGACGAGCTGAAATTGCTGGAAGCCTACCGGGGCCGCATCCCGAACGAGGTCTTCACCAAAGAGTACAACCCACCGAAAAACAACGGCTCGGGCAACATTCGCCGCAACCTCCGAAAAGCCATCAAACTATTGGACGCCGCCGGATGGGTGATTAAGGGCAACAAACGCATCAGCCCAAAAACCGGCAAGCAACTGAAATTTGAAGTGTTGCTGCGCAGCCCGCTGTTTGAGCGCATCGTGTTGCCGTTTGCCAAGAACCTGCAAAAGCTGGGCATCAAGGCAACTGTGCGCACCGTCGACCCGTCGCAATACCGTCGCCGCACGGACACCTTCGATTTTGACGTTATCGTCGGTGGCGCCGGGCAGTCGCTGTCGCCGGGCAACGAGCAACGGTCGTATTGGGGATCAAAAGCCGCCGACATCGAAGGCGGGCGCAACACCATCGGCATCAAGGATCCGGTGATCGACGAGCTGATCGAAAAAGTCATCGCCGCCCCCGACCGCACGTCGCTGGTGACAGCCGTCAAGTCATTGGACAGGGTGTTGCAGTGGGGGCATTGGCTCATCCCTCATTGGCATGCCAAATTTGACCGCGTCGCCTATTGGGACAAATTCGGCCGCCCGAAAATCACCCCCATCCAGGGCAACCAGTTTTTTGCCTGGTGGGTCGATGCAAATAAGGAAGCGGCGCTGAAAAGCAAGCTGTCCTCGGCCCGGAAATGACATACACCTAAATCATGTACGCATATCTTATCCGCCGCCTGTTTTTGATAATCCCGACCCTGTTCGGGATTATGGTCATCAACTTTGCGGTTGTGCAGGTATTGCCCGGCGGCCCGGTGGAACAAGCCATCGCGCAGCTGACCGGTGACGCGGTGGATGTCACGGCGCGAGTCGGCGGCGACGCAGGCAGCGAAGTCGCCGCCGGCAGGCGCACCCAGGCGACAACCGGACAATCGGCCCAATCGAGCCGTTATCGCGGCGCCCAGGGTTTGCCGCCGGAACTGATCAAAAGCATCGAAAAACAATTTGGCCTCAACAAACCCGCCCATGAACGCTTTGCCCTGATGATCAATAACTATGTACGGTTCGATTTCGGCGACAGCTATTTCCAGGACCGCTCCGTCGCGCAACTGGTGATCGACAAACTGCCGGTATCGATCTCACTTGGCCTGTGGACGACGTTGCTGGTCTATATGATTTCTATTCCACTCGGCATCAGGAAAGCCGTCCGCGACGGTTCGCGCTTTGATGTCTGGACGTCTGGGATTGTTATTTTCGGCAACGCCGTGCCGTCATTTCTATTTGCGATCCTGCTGATCGTATTATTCGCGGGGCCGAGTTACTTCGATTGGTTCCCAATCCGCGGCCTGACGTCTCCCAATTTCGATAGCCTCACGTGGTTTGATAAGATCGTCGATTATTTCTGGCACCTGGCCTTGCCGTTGCTCTCCATGGTCATCGGCGGGTTTGCGGGACTGACCATGCTGACCAAGAACTCGTTTCTGGAAGAGATCAATAAACAATACGTCATCACGGCGCGGGCCAAAGGGCTACCCCAACAACGTGTGCTCTACGGCCATATTTTTCGCAACGCCATGTTGATAATCATCGCCGGTTTCCCCGCCGCCTTCATCGGCATCCTTTTTACCGGCGTCATGCTGACGGAGATAATTTTCTCACTCGACGGGTTGGGATTGCTCGGCTTCGAGGCGGCCTTGAAGCGCGACTATCCGGTGATTTTCGGCACGCTTTATTTTTTCACCCTGCTCGGGCTGGTAATGGGGATTATCGGCGATTTCATGTATCACGTGGTTGACCCCCGTATCGATTTTGACAAGCGGGATTTTTGAGCATGCGCATCTCCCCGATCAACCAACGCCGTTTGGACAACTTCACCCGCAACCGGCGGGGCGTGTGGTCGTTATGGATTTTTCTGGCGTTGTTTCTTATCGCGCTGTTCGCCGAGGTGATCGCCAACGACAAGCCGTTGTTGGTGCGCTACGACGGCGCGTTCTACACGCCGGTTTTCATCGCATACCCGGAAACCAGCTTCGGCGGCGAATTTCTCACCGAGGCTGACTACCGTGACGAATTTGTCATCAAGCTGATTGACGCCAAAGGCTGGATGGTATGGCCGCTAATCCGGTTTTCCTTTGACACCATCAATTATGACCTGAAGGCCCCGGCGCCGTCGGCACCCAGTTTGGATAACTGGCTCGGTACCGACGATCAGGGCCGCGACGTCGTCGCGCGGCTGATTTACGGGTTCAGAATTTCGGTGCTGTTCGGGTTGACGTTGACCATTGTCAGCGCGGCGCTTGGCGTTTCCATCGGTGCTTTTCAGGGCTTCTACGGCGGGCTGATCGACCTGTTGGGGCAACGATTTATCGAAGTCTGGGCCGGTATGCCGATGCTCTATCTGCTGATTATTATGGCCAGTGTCATTACGCCGAATTTCTGGTGGCTGCTGGGGTTAATGCTTTTATTTAGCTGGATGGGTTTTGTCGGGGTGGTCCGGGCCGAATTTTTGAAAGCCCGCAATCTGGATTTTGTCCTCGCCGCCAAGGCGCTTGGCGTTGCTGATTTGAAGATCATCTATAAACATGTTTTGCCCAACGCCGTGGTTGCAACGATCACCTTCATGCCGTTTACCCTCGCCGGCTCCATCACCACGCTGACCGGGTTGGACTTTCTCGGTTTCGGCCTGCCCGCCGGTTCGGCCAGCTTGGGCGAGTTGCTGAACCAGGGCAAAGCCAACCTGCATGCACCATGGTTGGGCTTAAGCGGATTTTTCGTTATCGCCATCATGCTGTCGCTACTGGTATTCATAGGCGAAGCTGTTCGTGATGCTTTCGACCCGAGAAAGACCTATAGATGAGCAAGTTTCTGGAAATTTCCGGCCTGCATGCCTCGTTTGGGGAAGGGGACACCGAGGTCAAAGCCGTCCGCAATGCGTCGCTCGGCATCGACAAGGGCGAAACTCATGCGCTGGTCGGCGAATCGGGGTCCGGCAAATCAGTAACGGCGCTGTCGATTATGCAGTTGCTGCCCTATCCGCTGGCGCATCATTCGGGCGGCTCGATCAAATTCCAGGGCCAGGAACTAATGGGCGCGCCGGCCCGCACCATGCGCGATATCCGCGGCAACAGGATTGCGATGATTTTCCAGGAACCGCTAACCTCGCTGAACCCACTGCATTCCATCGAAAAGCAGATTTCAGAAGTACTCGGCCTGCATAAAACACTTAATCCGACCCAGACCCGCGAGCGGGTCATGGAGTTATTGAGCGTCGTCGGTCTGGAAGAGGCGACGACAAGATTGAACGCCCTGCCGCATGAATTTTCCGGCGGCCAGCAACAACGGGTCATGATTGCCATGGCCCTGGCCAATGACCCGGACCTGCTGATCGCAGACGAACCAACGACGGCGCTTGACGTCACCATCCAGGCGCAGGTGCTGAAATTACTCAAAGACCTGCAAGCCGAGTTCCAAATGGCGATGTTGCTGATTACCCATGATCTCGGCATCGTGCGGCACATGGCCGATACGGTGTCGGTCATGAGCGACGGCGAGATCGTCGAGCAGGGCGACATGAAAGTAGTTTTTGAAACCCCCAAGCACGCTTATACTCAACACCTGCTCGGCGCCGAACCCAAGGGTCATCCCGATCCGGCAAAAAAAAATGCCTCGGAAGTCGCCGCCACGGGCGACGTCAAGGTATGGTTCCCGATCAGGAAAGGCGTCATCCGCCGCACCGTCGGACACATCAAAGCGGTCGACGGGATTACACTGGCCGTGCGTCAGGGCCATACCTTGGGCGTCGTCGGCGAATCCGGCTCCGGCAAAAGCACGCTTGGACGCGCCCTCATCCGCTTGGAAAAAAGCACCGGCGAGGTGACCTTCGAAGGGCGCTCCATTCAGGCGCTGAACAAGAACGACATGCGTCCGTTGCGCCGCCAAATGCAAATCGTCTTCCAAGACCCATTTGGGTCTTTGAGCCCCAGATTATCAGTGCGCCAGATCGTCGAGGAAGGCTTGCTGGTGCACGACATCGGCGGTGATTTCGACGAACGGCGCAAGATTGTCGCTGACGTTCTCGATGAAGTCGGCCTTGAAGCGTCGATGATGAACCGCTACCCGCACGAATTTTCCGGCGGCCAGCGCCAGCGCATCGCCATCGCCCGGGCCTTGGTATTGAAGCCGAAATTTATTGTCCTTGACGAGCCAACCAGTGCGCTCGACATGTCGGTACAGGCGCAGATCGTCGATCTATTGCGCGATTTGCAAAAAAATCACGACCTCGCCTATTTGTTCATTAGTCACGATTTGAAAGTCATCCGTGCCATGTCGCACGACATTCTGGTCATGCGCCAGGGCCGGGTCGTCGAACAGGGATCGGCCGACAGTATTTTCGACAATCCCCAGGATCCCTACACAAAAGCCCTGATGGCTGCCGCCTTCGACCTCAAGGCCGACGACACCGGCGTGGTGAACGTTTAGTGGCGCTTTTATTTTCTTCCAAAAACGACGACCCGGAGTGCTGGCGCGATGTGCTGGCGCAGGAACTGCCGGATCTGGATTTCCATATCTGGACGCCTGGCGGCGAAAACATCGGCGATCCTGCCAACATCGAATTTGCCCTGGTCTGGGGGCCTAAAAAAAGCGCCCTGAAGGTCTACCCCAATCTGAGAGCCATCTTGTCGTTGGGCGCCGGGGTCGATCACTTGTTGGACCGAGACCTTCCGAAGGGCGTTCCTGTAGCGCGGCTTGTCGATCCCGGCCTGACCAGGGGCATGCGCGAATACGTTATTTACTGGACCATTCATTATCACCGCCGATTCGGTGAATACGCTGTCGCCACGGCGGCCAAAACATGGCAACAGTTGCCGCAAGGCAATACCTGCAAACGGCGCGTCGGTATCATGGGGCTGGGGATGTTGGGGGCCGATACGGCGGCACATTTGGCTTCATTGCAGTTTGATGTCGCCGGCTGGTCGCGCAGCGCCAAAACTATCCCCGGCGTCACCTGTTATGATGGCGATGACGGGCTGGTGGATTTTCTCAGCCACACGGAAATTCTCGTCTGCCTGCTGCCGCTGACGCCCGAAACAACGGGCATCATTAATGCCAATACCCTGGCCCAACTACCAAAAGGCGCCGCCATTATCAACGCGGCGCGCGGGCCGCACGTGGTCGACGACGACCTGATCCAGGCCTTGGACAGCGGCCATGTCGCAGGCGCTACCCTTGATGTCTTTCACATCGAGCCACTGCCCAGCGATCACGCCTTCTGGGTTCATCCGAAAATAAATTTAACCCCGCATGCAGCCAGCATCACGACGCCGGAAACCGCCGTCATCCCGGTGGCACAAAACATTCGCCGTTTGCAGGCCGGCCAGGCGCCGGAACCTCTGGTCGATATGGACGTCGGATATTAGGTGCCATCACGCATAGCAGGTATGCAAGATAGTATTGGACAAATCAGTCCATAACCTGTATAAAAGGCCCCCATGAACGTCGCTCCTGTTTTGAGCGGTATTTTTTTCAGATAATAACGGACCAAATGGTCCATAAAGGAATGCGGTGATGAACATCGAGATCTATCACAAAACCTGGTGCCCCTATTCGCGCGCCGCTCTGGCGCTGCTCAACGACAAGGGCGTCGACTTCAAAGACATCGACGTCACCGACGATACCGTGCGCGAGAGCGAAATGGTCATTCGTTCCGGCCGCACATCGGTGCCGGAGATTTTTGTCGATGGCGAGTTGATTGGCGGCTATGACGAACTGGCGGCGCTGGATGCTGCCGGCCAACTTGACGAGTTGTTGGGTATCGCCCCGGCTATGTACCAGGAGGCAGCCTGATCATGAATGCTGGTTCTTACCACGTTAGAAAAGTCGCGCACTTTTTTGCCGTCGTCGGCTTCGCCACCGTGGTCTATTCAACGGCGCTGCTCGGCATCGCCTTCCAGTCGGGCATCGTTGAATTTTGAACGTAGTCCCCGGCCTCACACCGCTTCCAACTGGTGGCGGAAATAGGCGACGTTGGTAATCAGGCCCGGTAGCAACCATTGAAACAGGCGGCACATTTCAATCACCTCATGCAGGTCGCCGTTTGCTTTGACGGCTTGACGCAATGCATCCGATGACAGCCCACCCGGATTAGGCAACCCGTCTGCCGCCAGCGCCGCCACCCGGTCGTGGCAAGACTGAACGACGGCTTCGTGATCCGGCGCGCCGGCTTTTTCCCGCAAGTCGGCCCAGGCCAGCGCGAAATAACTCGGCCAGCGGGCAAAAGCCCGGTAGTCGGTGTTGACGAAGGGCAACTTCAAAACCGACTTGATGTCGTCATAGACGGCCACCATCGGTTGATCAACATGATGCGCTTCCATCAACATAAACGGCACCTGAACGTCGGGGGCGTGGCGGCCGTCAAACGGTTTGGCCTCCCCCGATCCTTGCATGTCGCCGACCTCCAAAAGGTGACGGGCAATGGCGGCGATAATCACATAAGGCTGGTTGCCGTGAGAAAAGACTTCGTTCATCTGGCGGATGGTTTCAATTTCCCGCGGCGCATAACCAATATCCGCCAACGGCCCGAGCAGGTTTTTAGGTGCCAGTTTAGCCGTTTCGGCCTCGACAAAAACGCGCAATTCCTGAAACGCATCGACAAACGCCCGGCTTTCGCACAGCGGCTTAAGGCCACGCCACAACTCACCGAAAAAATTCGGGTAATGGGTGTAGGCCATCGTCACCACGCCCATCCACGGCACCTGAAGAACTCGCTTGGTGTCTTCATACCAATCAGCCCGCTGCCCGGTGGCCAGATATTCGGGCATCGGATGGATGGTGGGAATGGGATCGGGGCGATGGCGCTCAATACGGGTCATGATAGTTTCTCGTTGCGTCGGGAACGTTAGACCATATTCTACCATTGTTACGCATCGGAGACGATGACAATGACGAAACAAGCCTTAAAAGCCAAAGCCGACCGGCTGTTGGAACTGCACGCAGGATCAGACGTTCTGGTTATGGCCAATGCCTGGGATGTGGCCAGCACCGTCATGCTTGCTGAACTGGGCTTTCCCGCCGTCGCCACCACGTCTGCCGGTGTTGCGTTTGCTCGTGGTTATCCCGATGGCGAAATCATTCCCCGAGACGAAATGATCGGCGAGATCGAACGTATGGCCGCTGCCGTCGATGTGCCCGTTACCGCCGACCTGGAAGCCGGATATGGCGAAACCCCCGAAGACGTTGGCAAAACCATTTCGCTAGCACTGGCCGCCGGGGCCGTCGGCGCCAACATCGAAGATTCCTATCCCGATCTAAAAGACAAACAATATGAAATGTCCGATGGCGTCGAGCGTATCCAGGCCGCCCGTGCCGCTGCCGACGTGGCCGAGGTTGAATTTGTCATCAATGCCCGCTGCGATAATTTTAAACCCGGGCGCGAGCGAACGCCCGCCCTGATCGATGACGCCGTCAATCGGCTGAACGCCTATTTCGACGCCGGGGCTAAAAGCCTTTACACCCCGTGGGTCGGCGATGTGGAAACCATCGACATACTGGTCCGCGAACTGAACGGGCCGTTAAATATTCTGGCCGGGCCCAACACCATCCCCATTCCGGAATTGAAAAAACTCGGCGTCAAACGCGTTACCACCGGCGGCGGGCTTTATCGATCGTGCCTGGGGTATCTGGAAAGAGCGGCCAAAGAACTCCAAGGCCCCGGCACCTACAATTATACCGACGGCGCCATTGCCCACGGTTCACTGGATACGCTGTTAAGCGGCGAAAGCTGACAAATTGAACCCATTGATGAACAACCCTACGGCTGGGTCATTGTCACCGTGGCGACGCTGTGTCTGGCATTCGGATTTGGCGCCTACATCCAGCCCTACGCCAACGCCGCCATGGCCGGTGTTATTAATTTGCTGATTCTTTCCGCCCTGATGTGGTATAGGTGCCATCACGGCCAACGGAAAATCACCCAGGCTACTTACCCCACCCATCCATAAACCGCCGCCAGTAGAAACCCGCCCAGCGCAATTCGGTAAATCACAAAAGGCGTGAAACTAGATCGTTTCAGCCACGACATCAGGATGGCGATGGTGAACAACGCCGCAAAAAACGCTAGCCCGCCGGCGACGAAGGCATCGGACGTTAGTTGCACGTCGCCCATACGGTAAAGCTCAAACCCCTTCAAGGCCCCCGCCCCGATGATGGCGGGAATCGACAACAACATGGAGAATCGCGCCGCCTCCCGGCGCTCAAAGCCTAAGAACCGCGCCGCCGTCATGGTGATGCCGGAACGGCTGGTGCCGGGGATTAGCGCCAGCGCCTGGGCCAGGCCGATAATCAGGACATCGCCAAAGCGCAAATGCTCGACCCGGCGCACGGTCATGCCCAGTTGGTCGGCGGCATATAAAAGGATACCGAATGCCAGCGTCGTCCAGGCGATGATTTCAATGCCACGAATGCCGCCCGGGTAATATTTGTTGAGCAAATATCCGGCAACGACGACCGGCACGGTGCCGATGACCACTAACCCGGCCAGTTTGGCGCCGGGATCGCGGCGGCCTCGGATAAACCGGAAAATGCCGGCGGTCATGACCCACAGGTCACGCCGAAAATACAGCGCCACGGCTCCCAATGTGCCGACGTGGACGGCAACATCAATGACCAACCCCTGGTCCGGCCAGCCGGTCAGCGCCGGCACCAGAACCAGATGCCCGGACGAACTGACAGGCAGGAATTCGGTGATGCCCTGAACGAGGGCCAATATCGCAATATGTAGAATAGGCAAAGATATGGCCCCCTAAATATGGTGCTTTTATAGCAATTTCAGGCCCAAGCCCCAAGCCCCATATGGCCGCAACCGGCCCTGATATAGTCAAATCGTTACTGGCACGGTATAATGGTCCGCTCGGGTGAGGGAAATCCCCCGCAATAGACACTGGTATAAACGCCCCGCCACCGCTAGAAAGCGGGCCGTTTACGATGAGAATGAGGGTAAAAATGAGCCAACGTGATTGGCCCAAGCCGGTCGGATTGCCTGCAGCGCAAGGGCTCTACGACCCAAAGAACGAGCATGATAACTGCGGCATTGGCTTTATCGCCAACATCAAAAACCGCAAAAGTCATGAAATCGTCCGCCAAGGAATCCAGATTCTTGTCAATCTGGACCACCGCGGCGCCGTCGGTGCTGACCCCCTGGCCGGTGACGGCGCGGGTATCCTGTTACAGCTGCCTGACCGGCTTTTCCGTGAAGAATCAGAAAAACTCGGCTTTACCCTGCCGGGCGAAGGCGACTACGCCGTCGGCATGGTTTTCCTGCCCGACAACCCGTCCGTAATCAAGGCATGCGCCGACGCCATTGAACGGGTATGCGAAGCCGAAGGGCAAAAGTTATTGGGCTGGCGCGACGTTCCCGTCGATAACAGTTATCTCGGCGACAGTGTTAAACCCATCGAGCCGGTAATTCGCCAGGTCTTTATCGGACGCGGCGAAAACTGTACCGACACCGACGCGTTTGAACGCAAGCTGTTCGTGCTTCGCAAACAAGCCCATCATCTGGTCTGGGACGAAGACATCGAAGACATCGGGCATTTCTACATTACGTCCCTGTCGGCGCG
>JAZFSL010000113.1:0-12503 GCA_036446135.1 Rhodospirillales bacterium
GGAACCATTTCTGGGCGTCCTCATTGGCATCGTCGGCAACGGGTTGGCGCAACATTAATTGGCGCACCATCAACCAGGCGGGCAGGGCCAGGGTGATACCGAAAAATCCCGCCGCCATGTTGCCGGCCAACAGGCCCGTGGCCATGAAGCCGGTGGCGGCGCTGATGCCGATGGCTCGGGGACCGAAGACAAATCCGGACATAAATAGCGGTAGTGTCGCCAGATAAACGAAAATCATGGCGCCCGGAACATGCATCAGGAATGATGTCGCGCCGATGGCACTGAACAGACCGGCGCCGATGGTAATCAACATCTCCTTGGGCATGGTTCACTTCCTCCGGGATAAAAGAAATCCCGGTCGGTGCGACAAGGCCGCAAGGCCTTATCGGCAATCGGCGCTAGTTGACAATAAAAGGCATCAACGCCAGGAAACGGGCTCTTTTGATTGCCCGGGCCAATTCACGCTGCTTTTTGGCCGAAACGGCGGTAATTCGACTGGGAACGATCTTGCCCCGTTCAGAGGTATAGCGGGCCAGAAGCTTGACGTCCTTGTAGTCGATCTTGTGTGCGTTAGGGCCGGCAAAAGGACAAGACTTGCGGCGGCGGAAAAATGACGGGCGTTTGCCTCCGCCGGGTCCGTCGGATCCACCAGGACCGCCTCTACCACCACCTTGGGAACCGCCACGAGGAGGCATCATTTGTCTTCTCCTTTTTTATCTGCGTCGCTGGCTTTATCGGCTTTATCGGCTTTGTCGGCTTTCTCAGGCGCTGCGTCGGTTTCCGCCTTAGCTTTGGCTTTCGGCGCGTTGTCCTCTGAGGGGGCTGCATCGACGGCTTTTGGCTTATCAGCCACTTCGGGCTTTTTATCAAAGCCGGGTTTTTTATCGAAGTCTCTGGGGCCACGGTGGCCGCGGTCGTCATCGCGGTCCTTGGCGCGAAGAACAGCGGACGGGCCTTCTTCTATCTCGTCAATCCGCGTCGTCAGGAAACGAAGAACGTCCTCGTTGATATGCATTTGACGTTCCATCTCCTTGATGGCATCTGATGGCGTATCCAGGTTGAACAGAACGTAATACCCCTTGCGGTTCTTTTTGATCCTGTAGGCCAGCGTACGCAGGCCCCACTGCTCCGTCTTTTTGACGTCGCCGCCGTGATCAGTGATGATTTTTTCGAAAGTTTCGGTCAAACCATCGACCTGGGCCGTGGTAATGTCTTGGCGCGCAATAAATACGCTTTCGTAGAAAGGCACGTTGTCTTCTCCCTTCGGATTTTCTCAACCCGTAAAATGCTGACGGGCATAGCCGGGCCAATCCCGGCAGGAAGCTATGTGAAGGCGCGCACTATACAGATTTGTCGGCGGCGGACAAGGCAAGAAAAGACGGTTTTTCTGCCCTGGCCCCGGTCAAGCCTTGACACCCGAGCGCCAGCGTTTTACGCCCGACTTTGTGGGCCGAGACGAGGCCCTGTTCAGGAGAATTCATCAATGACCCAAGCCTTCATTTTTCCCGGTCAGGGCAGCCAGGCCGTCGGTATGGGCAAAGAGGTGGCCGAGGCCTTCCCCGTGGCCAAAGAGGTATTCGATGAAGTCGATGATGCCCTGGACCAGAAATTATCAACCCTGATGTTCGAAGGACCGGGCGACGAACTGGTGCTGACGGAAAATGCGCAACCGGCGATCATGGCGGTCAGTATGGCGGTGATGCGGGTGTTGGTGAAGCAAGGCGGGCTTGATTTGGCTGCTCAGGCGTCTTTTGTCGCCGGGCATTCCCTGGGCGAATATTCGGCCCTGGCGGCGGTCGACAGCTTATCCCTCGCCGATACGGCGCGCTTGCTGAAAATCCGCGGCCGCGCCATGCAAGAAGCCGTTCCCGTCGGGGAAGGCGCCATGGCGGCGCTGATGGGGCTTGATTTGGAAGTCGCCACGTTGGTCGCCGAGGAAGCCTCTAAAGTCGGGGTCTGCAGCACTGCCAACGATAACGCACCGGGCCAGGTGGTGGTATCCGGCACCACCCTTGGCGTCGAGCGGGCGATCGAAATTGCCAAGGAAAAAGGCGCCAAAAGGGCTATCCTGCTGCCTGTCAGCGCGCCGTTTCATTGCCCGCTGATGGCCCCCGCTGCCGACGTCATGGCGGCGGCGCTGGCCGAAGTGCCGATGGCGGCGGTTCCGGTTCCGCTCATCGCCAACGTCATCGCCGAGCCAGTGACCGAGCCGGGGCAAATCAGGACATTGCTGGTCGAACAAGTCACCGCCATGGTGCGCTGGCGCGAATGTGTGCTTACTATGAAGGGGCAAGGCGTCGATACGATGATCGAAGTCGGCGCCGGCAAGATTCTAAGCGGGCTGGCTCGGCGCATCGACAGCGATTTGACCGCCGTTTCGCTCGAAACACCCGAGACGATTGAGGAATTTATCAAGGAATTATAGGGGGCCGCGATGTTTGATCTCAGCGATAAAAACGCACTCGTGACCGGGGCGTCGGGAGGCATCGGCGGGGCCATCGCACGCACGCTGCATGCGTCAGGCGCAAAAGTCGGGCTTTCCGGTACCCGCAAGGACGCCCTAGAGGCGTTGGCCGGGGAACTGGGCGATGGCGCATACGCCGTCCCTGCGGACCTGACGGCGACGGGCGGCGCGGAAACCATGCTCAAGGACGCTGAAGCGGCGCTGGGCGGCGTCGATATCCTGATTAACAACGCCGGCCTGACCCGTGACCAACTGGCCATGCGGATGAAGGACGAGGACTGGCAACAGGTCCTCGATGTCAACCTGACGGCGGCGTTCAAATTATCCAAGGCCTGCCTGCGGGCGATGATGAAAAAGCGCTGGGGCCGGATTATCGCTATCACCTCCATTGTCGGCGTCACCGGCACTCCGGGACAGGCCAACTATGCGGCGTCGAAGGCGGGGTTGATCGGAATGTCGAAATCCCTGGCCCAGGAAGTGGCGAGCCGGGGCATCACCGTCAACTGCATCGCGCCGGGTTTCATTGCCACACCTATGACCGATGCACTAACGGACGAGCAAAAAGAGGCCATCATGGGGCGAATCCCGGCGGGACAGTTGGGGCA
Organism: Rhodospirillales bacterium; assembly: GCA_036446135.1. Lineage (GTDB taxonomy): Bacteria > Pseudomonadota > Alphaproteobacteria > Rhodospirillales > Casp-alpha2 > Casp-alpha2. The sequence goes on from JAZFSL010000113.1 coordinate 3,070, forward strand.
ATCCGACGATATCGCCTCGGCCTGCCTTTATCTGGCCAGTCAAGAGGCCTCCTACGTGACCGGACAGACCTTGCATGTGAATGGCGGAATGGCGATGATATGAGCCGTTTTTGGGGCAACTGGGCACTAATTCGGCGTACCGGCATGAGACCACTGGTCAAGGCAAAAAAAGTATGTTACGTAGCGGCACGCCGCTTCGAAGAAGAAATTTAAATCCAATTTTTCCGAGGAAAATAGACTATGAGTGATGTTGCTGATCGCGTTAAAAAGATCGTTTTGGAGCACCTGGGGGTCGAAGAATCCAAGGTCGTCGAAAATGCTAGCTTCATTGACGATCTGGGTGCCGATAGCCTGGATACCGTGGAATTGGTCATGGCGTTCGAAGAAGAATTCGAATGTGAAATTCCTGATGAAGATGCCGAAAAAATTCAAACCATCAAAGACGCGATCTCCTTCATTGAAAGCCAAAGCGCTTAAATCTGCCTGTTGTTTTCTAGTCGCGAGTAATCATGAGACGAGTAGTCGTAACCGGAATGGGTCTCGTCACTTCTTTGGGGTGCGGGGTCAAAACGAACTGGGATAGCTTGCTGGCAGGTAATTCCGGCATCCGGTCTATCCAGTCCTTTGACGTCAGCGACCTTCCTTGCAAGATTGCTGGGCAGGTTCCCTTTGGCAAAACTGCCGATGGGCGATTCGATCCCGAAGATTGGGTTTCCTCAAAAGATCAGCGGCGCATGGACGATTTCATCGTCTATGGCTTGTCCGCTGCGATCCAGGCGGTTACTGATTCCGGCTGGATGCCCGAGGCCGAAGAGGACCAGCACCGCACCGGGGTTTTGATTGGCTCCGGCATCGGCGGCCTGAATGAAATTGCCAAGAACGCGATCATGGTCGATGAAGGCAAGATCCGCCGCGTCAGTCCGTTCTTTATCCCCGCCTGCCTGATCAACCTGGTGTCGGGGCATGTCTCGATTAAATACGGTTTCAAAGGACCGAATCATTCCGTCGTCACGGCGTGTTCCACCGGCGCGCACGCCATCGGCGATGCGGCCCGTATTATTATGTGGGACGACGCCGACGTGATGGTCGCCGGCGGCGCGGAATCCGCTGTCTGCCGTTTGGGCATGGCCGGGTTTAGCGCGGCCCGCGCCCTGTCGACCGATTACAACGACACGCCGGAGCGTGCCTCGCGTCCCTGGGACAAGGACCGGGACGGCTTCGTTATGGGTGACGGCGCCGGCGTCGTCGTGCTGGAAGAACTGGAACACGCCAAGGCCCGTGGCGCCAATATTCTGGCCGAAGTTGTCGGTTACGGAATGTCCGGTGACGCGCACCACATCACGGCGCCCGCCGCAGACGGCAATGGCGCCGAGCGCTGCATGCGCGCCGCCCTGAAACGAGCCGGGGCTAACCCGGAAGATATCGACTATATCAACGCCCACGGCACCTCGACGCCTTTGGGCGACGAGATCGAACACGGCGCGGTAGAACGCATTTTCGCAGGCTCAGGCAACGGCAACGGGCTTGCTATGTCATCGACGAAATCCGCCATCGGGCATCTGCTGGGCGCCGCCGGCGCGGTCGAATCGATTTTCTCGATCCTGACAATGCGCGACGAGATCGTGCCGCCGACGCTTAACCTGGATAACCAGTCCGTCAGCGACAGTATTGATCTGGTCCCCCATAAGGCCAGGGAAATGCCGGTGAAAATGGCGCTGTCGAATTCCTTTGGTTTCGGCGGCACCAATGCGTCACTTGTTTTCAAGGCACCGGAATAAAGTCTAAGTTGGCCCATGGGCCGTTTTCTTAAAATCATCCTTTCGTTGCTGGCAGGCGTGGGTTTGGTATTGGGCGGAGCCGTGCTTTGGGGCAATGCTCAGTTCAAAAGGCCGGGGCCGTCGACAACTGAGATCACGTTGATAATTGAGCGCGGCGCTGGCGTTAACATTATCGCGCGCGACCTCCAGCAAGCCGGCGTTCTGTCGCATCAATTTCCGTTCCGCATCATGGCCCGCCTGGAAGCCAAGGAAAAACCGTTGCAGGCCGGGGAATATGCTTTCAAGGCGGGGATTTCGCCTGAAGGCGTGCTTAAACATCTTCAGTCAGGCAAAACCGTGGTACATCGCGTTACCTTTGCCGAGGGCCTGACGACGTCGGAAATACTCGCGCAACTGGGGCTGACGAATGGGCTGAAAGGGTTTGTTCGACCGATCCCGGTGGAAGGCTCGCTGTTGCCGGAAACCTATCATTTTTCTTTTGCCGATCAACGCCAAGCCATCATCAACAGAATGCGCCGCGACATGCAGGGTCTGTTGGTCCGATTGTGGGCCAACCGCGCCGCTGACCTTCCCCTACGCTCGGCAAAAGAAGCCCTCGTTCTGGCCTCCATCGTTGAAAAGGAAACCAGCCTGGCAGTCGAACGCCCGCGCATCGCCGGGGTGTTCATTAACCGGCTCAACAAGGGCATGCGCTTGCAATCGGACCCGACGGTGGCCTATGGCCTGACGGAAGGAAACGGCGGTATCGGGCGGGCGCTGAGCAGGGCCGATCTGAAACAGCCGTCTGCCTACAATACCTATTTGATCGACGGCCTGCCGCCGGAACCGATTTGCAATCCGGGCAGCGCATCGCTTGAGGCGGTGTTGCGACCGGCGCCAACAAAAGAGCTTTATTTCGTCGCCGACGGCAGCGGTGGGCATGTATTTGCCAAAACCCTGAAAGCCCACAACCGAAACGTTGCCCGTTGGCGGAAAATAAACAAGAACAGGAATTAAGGCCCGCTTTGGGTCGTAAGCAGACATTGATCATGAGTTGCGACCGGGCCCTGGCTTTCGTTGTGGGCACTTTGATTTTTTAATGGGGATTTTCATATCCCCCGCCGCCGACAGCTTATTCAGCCGTTTCCTGATACGCTTCCATCGGCGGGCAGGTGCAGACCAGATTACGATCGCCGGCGACGTTGTCGATACGGCCGACCGGCGGCCAGTATTTGTCGTTGTGCAGTTCCTTTAAGGGGAAAAACGCCTGCTCTCGCGGATAGGCATGCGGCCAGTCGTCGGCGACCAGCAAATGGTGCGTGTGCGGGGCGTTGACCAGCGGGTTGTCTTTGGCGTCCGATGTGCCGTCTTCGACGGCCTGGATTTCGGCGCGTATCGTTATCATCGCATCGCAGAAGCGGTCCATTTCGCGTTTGGCCTCGCTTTCCGTCGGCTCGATCATCAGCGTATCGGCGACGGGAAATGACATCGTCGGCGCGTGAAAGCCGTAATCGACCAGGCGCTTGGCGACGTCATCGACGGTAATGCCACAGGATTCTTTGATCGGGCGCAAATCGATAATACATTCGTGCGCGACCATGCCTCCTTTGCCCGTGTAGAGCACCGGATAGTAGGGCGCCAGCCGGTTGGCCATGTAATTGGCGTTCAAAATAGCCACATGCGTGGCGCGTTCTAATCCATGCCTCCGCATCAGGAACATGTAGGACCAGGAAATCGGCAGGATACTCGCCGATCCCCAGGGCGCGGACGCCACCGTGCCGACGGTTTCACCACCCCGAGCCGCCGGATTGACCGCTTCGACCAGAGGATGGTCCGGCAAAAACGGCGCCAGATGTTTGATGACGCCGATCGGGCCGACGCCGGGGCCGCCGCCGCCATGCGGAATGGCGAAGGTCTTGTGCAGGTTCAGGTGCGCGACATCGGCGCCGATTTCGCCGGGACGGCAAATGCCGACAAGGGCATTGAGGTTGGCGCCGTCAAAATAAACCTGGCCGCCGTGGTCGTGGATGATCTGGCAGATTTCCCGGATCGCTTCTTCGAAGACGCCGTGCGTCGACGGATAGGTGATCATCAGCGCCGCCAGCTTGGAGCTGTGCGTCTTGGCCTTGTCCTTGAGATCGGCGACATTGACATTGCCGTCGTTATCGCAGGCGACGACGACAACCTTGAGCCCGGCCATCAAGGCGCTGGCCGGGTTGGTGCCGTGCGCCGAGGCCGGGATCAGGCAGATATTGCGCTCACTTTGGCCGATGCTGTCGAGATATTTGCGGATCACCAGCAGGCCGGTGTATTCGCCTTGTGATCCGGCGTTGGGTTGCAAGGAGATGGCGTCGAACCCGGTGACTTCGCTCAGCATGCTTTCCAGTTCCTCGAACAGTTGCTGGTAGCCCTGGGCCTGTTCCAGTGGGGCGAAGGGGTGCATGGCGGCAAAATTACGCCACGTCACCGGAATCATTTCCGTCGCCGAATTCAGTTTCATGGTGCACGACCCCAACGCGATCATCGAGCGGTCAAGGGCGATGTCCTTGGCCGCCAGCCGCCGCAGGTAGCGCATCATTTCGGTCTCGCCGTGATAGAGGCTGAACACGGGGTGGCTCAAAAAACCGCTGCTTCGCTTCAGGCCTTCTGGGAAGTCGTGCCCGGCGGTGCTGTCGATTTCCTCGATATCGAGAATTTCATCGGCCTTGGTGGAAAAGACCTTCCATAGAGTCATCAGGTTTTTCCGGCGCGTCGTTTCGTCGAAGGAAATGCTCAGCCGGTCGGTGTCGATGACACGCAGGTTAATACGTGATTCCTGGGCCCGCGCCGCCAACGCCCTGGCCTGTCCGGGTACGACCACTGTCAGGGTGTCGAAAAAATCCTCGCTCTCGATTTCGAAGCCAAGGCGTTTCAAACCTTCTGCCAGGATGCGGGTCATGCGGTGGGTTTTGCGGGCAATATTGGTTAGCCCTTCGGCGCCGTGATAGACCGCGTACAGCCCGGCCAACACGGCCAGCAAAACTTGCGAGGTACATATGTTCGACGTCGCTTTTTCGCGGCGGATGTGTTGTTCGCGGGTTTGAAGCGCCATGCGCAACGCCGGGCGTCCGGCGGAATCCACCGATACGCCGATAATGCGGCCCGGTGTCTGGCGCTTGTAGGCGTCCAGGGTGGCAAAGAACCCGGCATGGGGGCCGCCGTAGCCCATCGGCACACCGAAGCGCTGCGATGAGCCAACGACGATATCGGCGCCCATTTCCCCCGGTGGCTTCAACAGCACCAGCGCCAAAAGGTCGCTAGCCACCGTTGCCAGGGCGCCTTTATCGTGGGCCGCTTTGATCACCGGCTCGACGTCGCGGACCTCGCCGGTGGTGCCGGGGTATTGGGTGAGGACGCCGAAGATATCGTGATCGGCCAACTCGGCGAAGGGGTCGCCGATGATGACCTCGTAACCCAAAGAGCGGGCCCGGGTTTGGATGACGGCGATGGTTTGCGGGTGGCAGTCATCGGCGACAAAAAAGCTGTTGGCGTCGGTTTTGCAGAGGCGCTTAGACATGGTCATTGCCTCGGCCGCGGCTGTGCCTTCATCGAGCAGCGAGGCATTGGCCAGCTCCATGCCGGTCAAATCCATGACCATTTGCTGGAAATTCATCAAGGCTTCGAGACGGCCCTGGCTGACTTCTGCCTGATAGGGGGTATAGGCCGTATACCAGCCGGGGTTTTCGAGAACGTTTCTGAGGATGACGCTGGGCATTTTGGTGCCGTAATAGCCCATCCCGATCATCGAGATGTAAACCTTGTTGCGTTCGGACATGCGGCGGAGATATGAAAGAGTGCCGCGCTCGGTTTGGTCGCCGCCGATGGAAAGGGTGTGCTCGGTAATGATGCTTTTCGGAACCGTCTTTTCGATCAGGGCATCGAGTCCGTCGAGGCCGAGGGCGTCCAGCATTTGAGCAATTTGCTCTTCGCCGGGGCCGATGTGACGGCGGATGAAATCGTCGCGTTGTTCCAGGTCGCCAAGCGCGCTAGTGGGCATTAGCCAAGGCCTTTCACATAACCGTTGTAGGTGTCTTCATCCATCAGGTCATTCAACTCGTCGGCATCCGACAGGCTAATTTTATACAACCAGCCGGTGCCGGTGGCGTCGTCGTTGATCTGGCCGGGGGTGGCGTCGAGGTCGGCGTTGTATTCAGTGACTTCCCCGGATGCCGGGGCGTAAATTTCGCTGGCCGCTTTAACCGATTCGATAACCGCCGCCTCGGACCCTTTGTTCAATTGCTTGCCAACATCGGGTAGCTCAACAAAAACGATTTCGCCCAACTGTTCCTGGGCATAATCGCTAATGCCGATGATGGCGGTGTTTCCTTCGGTGCTGATCCATTCGTGTTCCTTGGTGTATTTAACAGACATGGTAACTCCCTTATATTTCCTTGTGTTCCTTGGGGGCTTGCCTTTTCAGGTATTGAAGTAACGGTGTTCAACAAACGGTAATTTGACCACGTGAGCGGGATGCGCTTTTCCCCGAACCATCAGATTTACCGGCGTATCGGTTTTGGCGAACTCGGATTTTACGTAGCCCATGGCGACGGGGCCGCCGACGGTGGGACCGAAACCGCCGCTGGTGATTTCTCCGATGGCATTGCCGTCGGGGTCTTCAATAATCGTATGGGCTCGGGCAGGCGCCTTGCCGTCCGGCTTGATGCCGACCCTTTTGCGCTGGGTGCCGGTTTTTAATTGTTCGAGAATAATACCGGCGCCGGGGAAGCCGCCTTCTTCACGCCGGCGCTTGCCGATGACCCAGGCGAGCTTTGCTTCGATGGGGGTCGTGGTTTTGTCTATGTCATTTCCATAAAGGCAAAGGCCGGCTTCCAGCCTTAGTGAATCACGGGCGCCGAGGCCGGCCAAACCTACCTCCGCCTCGCCCAACAATAACTGCGCGAGGTTTTCCGCATCTTCGCCGGCAACCGAAATTTCATAGCCGTCCTCGCCGGAGTAGCCGGAACGGGTTGTCAGGCAGGGAACGTCACCGACATGCAAGGTTTCCGCCGTCATGAACATCATGTGCCGGGCGGCGGGTGCAAGGCGGGAATAAACGTCCATCGCCGCCGGTCCTTGCAAGGCTATGAGGGCTTTGTCCTCAAGGATTTCCAACCCGGCCCTGTCACCGATGCGACTTTGGATGTGGGCAAAATCCTGGTCTTTGCACGCCGCGTTGACGACAAGAAAAAGCTGGCTGCCCTGATGGGTGACCATCAGATCGTCCAGGATGCCGCCGTCTTCGCTGGTCAACAGCGTATAACGTGTTCTGCCGACGCCTAGGTCCTGAATATCGCCGGGGACCAGGGTTTCCAGCGCTGAGGCCGCGTCGTCTCCCTTCAAGATGGCTTGGCCCATATGGGAAACGTCGAACAAGGAAGCCTGCGTGCGGGTGTGTTGGTGTTCGGCAATGATGCCACCCGCGTACTGGACTGGCATGTCATAGCCCGTGAACGGAACCATTTTGCCGCCCCTTTCCCGGTGCAGGGCATCAAGAGGGGTCTGCTTTAAAGTTACGTTGCCTTGATCGGTCACGTGGCTCTCCCAAAACGGCGACGGCGTCAACAAACCAACTCATTGACGATAATTTCCGCCAACAACGGCCTTGCGCCCCCTCTGTCTCGGAACCTGAAAGATTCCCCCTTGCCTGTTTAAGGCGCCGGTTTTCCCGGGGGGTTACATCTTCGGTGGAGCCGCGAATGGCCTGAAACAGGCGGTGCTTTCATTCGGACTCGCTTTCCAGAGCCTCATCTTCCTGCGGTCCTGGTGCCTGAGAGTTTCCGGGGCGGTTGCTCCTTCGGCGCCGGTTTTTTCCGAATAGCGCCCGAGTTACATAAAAATCCGTACAAGGGTTGGAAAACCGGACTCTCCCGCAGGGGTCATCTGAGAAAACTATCAATTCTCAAGGCTAAACTTGACACGCCTTCCCCCCGAAGGTCAACCAAAGTCCACCGCCGTACATTAAAAAATGGTGGGTTATCTGCGGGTCTTGGCGCGTCGGGCCCGGTTGAACTTAAGGTCGTCGCGATTCGGCTTGAAGCCGACGAATATCCGATAATAACTGTGGAACCATTTCGGAGTTATGGGGAGTTCCAAAACCACGGCTTCCGTTCTGAGTTGAAGCCGGGTCTTGTTGCCGGGAAAACCGACATTAACGGTGAAATCTTCGCCCCACAGGATTTTTTCCTTCTTGTCCAGAATTCGGATGAAGTAAGGGAATTTGGCTTTGCGGTCCTTGTTGGCGGGGCCACGCGTGGCGTTTAAGATGAGTGAGACCTCAACGTTCATCGAACCGACACGGGTTTTCTTGTCGATATTGCTGGCACATCCCAATTGGACATCGGTGATTTTGCCTTCGAAATTAACGTCAGTCAGGTCCCTGCCGGGCCCGTCGCGGAATCGGATTAGCGAAGCCGCCTCAGCGATCACACGGTATCCAGGACAGGGAAGAACGAGCGGGTCGGCAAAGACATCGGTGACTTTCTCAACGGCGCTGCAACCAGCGGCCAAAAAGCATAGGAGCACGGCGAAAACGACTGGTCTGGGTTGCGGAAAATTTTTCCGAAACCGGATGGAACGTTTTGGGAGAGTTGAAAGGGTCACGGACAAAATCCGTCGCTATTCTTTATGGCTACCGTCGCAGAGTGGCTGGCCCTTGGTTTTTTTGCAACCGCAGAAGAAAACCGTTTCGGTCTTTTCGGCTTTGTAGGTCAAAGGGGAAAAATCAGTCCCGTCGTGACTACCGTCGCAAAACGGTTGCGAGGCGCTACGACCGCAACTGCACCAGGCATAGACCTTGCCTTCTTCGACCTCGACGCCATAGGGAGAATCCTGAGCCACGACAGCTTTATCCATGAATTTAGTTTCCTTGCCGGTTAGATGGTTCACTGCTAACGAGTCCGACTGTAAAACAGTGGGCGATAGGCGGCAAGGTGGTGGTCGCTATGATATCGCGTCTGGAGAGAAACTTTTCCGGGATCGACTAAATTGATCAAGGTGGCGGCCAGCTTGCCGAAAGTCAGGGCCTGGCCCCAGGGGTTGTAGAGTTTCTTAACGGAAAGCTTGCCCAAGGTCCCGATCACCCCTTGCCAGAAACAGCGGCGTTCCGTATGACCATTGTGCGCGGGAAAGGGAACGTCATGGCCGTTTACACAGAGGTTGGCGACGAGGAACTGATCGGTTTTATCACCAATTACGATATTGGCGAGGTGTTGTCGTGCAAGGGTATTGCCGAAGGTATCGAAAACTCCAACTTCGCCCTGGCCACGTCTGGCGGCAATTTCATTTTGACGCTTTACGAAAAACGGGTCGATCCTGTCGATCTGCCTTTCTTCTTAGGGTTAATGGACCATCTGGCCGCCGCTGGCATTCCATGCCCGACGCCGGTCCACGGCAGGGACGGCGAGGCCCTTCGTGGACTGTGCGGGCGCCCCGCTGCCGTGGTGACCTTCCTGGAAGGCATGTGGCCGAGACGTATTTTGCCGGATCATTGTGCCGAATTGGGCCGCGCCCTAGCCGAAATGCACTTGGCCGGCGCGGATTTCAAGATGACCCGCGCTAACACCCTGTCGGTTGGCAGCTGGCGTCCATTGCTGGCGAAATCCGAAGTCCGCGCCGATGAGGTGCAAGCCGGTCTGGCCG
>JAZFSL010000114.1:0-6693 GCA_036446135.1 Rhodospirillales bacterium
CTGGCGCCCAAGTTCATCGTCGTCGCCAACACCGAGACTTCGGATGGCGGCAAGGCCGTCATCGCCGGTAATGAGCGAGTGTTGCGCGCACGGTTATCGGACGCCAAGTTTTTCTGGGACCAGGACAAAAAGGCCAAACTGGAATCCCGTATCGACGCGCTTAAAGGAAGGGTCTTTCACGCCAAGCTCGGCACCGTTTATGACAAGGTCCAGCGGATCGAAAAACTAGCGGGCGCGTTGGCCGAAGGATGCGTCGCCGATGCCGATGACGCCAAGCGCGCGGCAAAGCTGGCCAAGGCTGACCTGTCCAGCGGCATGGTCGGCGAATTTCCTGAATTACAGGGCATCATGGGCCGCTATTATGCGCTGGCTGACGGCGAGAAGCCCGACGTCGCCGACGCCATCGCCGAACACTATGCGCCGCAAGGTCCGAACGATGCCTGCCCGTCGGCCCCGCTCAGCATTACCGTCGCTCTGGCCGACAAGATCGACACGCTGGCCGGGTTCTGGTCCATCGACGAAAAGCCGACCGGCTCCAAAGACCCGTTCGCGCTGCGCCGTGCCGCCTTGGGGGTGATCCGGCTAATACTTGAAAATAATCTTCGCCTGCCGTTGCTGGATGTTTTGGAAAGCACCGACCTGCTGTCCTTCTTCGCCGACCGCTTAAAGGTGCACCTTAAAGAAAAAGGCGTTGCCCACGATCACATTGATGCCGTGTTTTCCCTTGGAGGAGAGGACGATCTGGTGCGGTTGCTGGCGCGGGTTGATGCCCTGGGCGCATTCCTGAAAACCGAGGACGGCGGCAATTTGCTAACCGCCTATAAGCGGGCCGCCAACATTGTCCGCATCGAAGAAAAGAAAGATGGCCGGAAATACGACGGTGAAATTCGGACCGATTTGTTAACACAGGACGAAGAAAAGAACTTGGCTAACTATCTGAATGACGCCGTTGGCGGGGCGAAAGATGCGTTGAGTGGTGAGGATTTTGCAGCCGCCATGGGGGCAATTGCCCAATTGCGTAAACCCGTGGATGCTTTTTTCGACAAGGTTACGGTCAATGCCGACGAGGCGGCATTGCGGGAAAATCGCTTGAAACTACTGAATGAGATTTCTAGCACGATGAATAGCATTGCCGATTTCAGTAAAATAGAAGGTGGTGAACGTTGAGTAAGTGGATTTATGAATTCGGCGACGGCAAGGCCGAAGGCGCGGCCGACATGCGCGAACTGTTGGGCGGCAAGGGGGCGAATTTGGCCGAGATGAGCAGCCTCGGTTTGCCGGTGCCGCCGGGGTTCACCATCACCACCGAGGTCTGCGCATATTTTACCGATCATGACAGCGCCTATCCGGATGGCCTGGAGCGTGAATTGGCGGGCGCCCTGAAAAATATCGAACGCGCACTTGGGCGCACCTTCGGCGATCCGGAAAAGCCGTTGTTGGTGTCCGTTCGCTCCGGGTCGCGCGCTTCCATGCCGGGGATGATGGACACGGTGCTCAACCTCGGTCTCAATGATGAGGCCGTCGAGGGAATGGCCAGGGAAAGCGGCGACGAGCGTTTTGCCTATGACAGTTATCGGCGCTTCATTCAGATGTACGGCGACGTGGTGTTGAGGGTTGAACACCATTATTTCGAAGACTTGCTGGAAGACCACAAGGCCGACCAGGGCGTTATCCTGGACACGGAATTGACGGCGGAGCACCTGAAGGCCCTAGCCCAAGACTATCTGGCCAAAGTGGAAGAGATTGATGGAAAACCCTTTCCGCAATCGCCGACGGATCAGTTGCGGGGCGCCATCGGCGCCGTCTTCGGGTCGTGGATGAACAACCGCGCTCTCACCTACCGGCGTTTACACAACATTCCCGGCGACTGGGGCACGGCCGTCAATGTGCAGGCCATGGTTTTCGGCAACATGGGTGATGATTGCGCCACCGGCGTTTGTTTCACCCGTGACCCGTCGACAGGCGACAATCAGTTTTACGGCGAATTTTTGATCAACGCCCAGGGCGAGGATGTGGTCGCCGGTATCCGCACGCCGCAACCGCTGAACGAAGCCGGCCGAGCGGCGACCAATTCCGAGCTTCAGTCCATGGAAACGACCCTACCCGATGTTTACGCCGACCTTTGCGATGTTCGTGGCAAGCTTGAGAAGCACTACACCGATATGCAGGACATGGAGTTCACCGTCGAGCGCGGCAAGCTGTGGATGTTGCAGACCCGCACAGGCAAGCGCGTGACCAAGGCAGCGTTAAAGATTGCTGTCGATATGGTGTCGGAAGGGCTGATCGATACCGATACGGCGATACTGCGGGTCGATCCGGGGCAGCTGGATCAGTTGTTGCATCCGACGCTTGACCCCGATGCGCCCCGAAACCTGTTGGGCCGGGGGCTTCCTGCCAGCCCCGGCGCCGCCACCGGGCGCATCGTCTTTAACGCGGCCGACGCCGAAGCCTGGGTCGGGCGTGGTGAAAAGATCATTTTGGTGCGCAAGGAAACCAGCCCCGAAGACATCGGCGGCATGCACGTTTCCGAAGGCATCCTGACGACCCGGGGCGGCATGACGTCGCATGCCGCCGTCGTCGCGCGCGGCATGGGAATCCCGTGCGTATCAGGCGCCGGTGAGCTTCGTGTCGATGTCGATGACAAGGTCCTAGTGGCGTCGGGCGAGGAACTGGGGGAAGGTGAAGTCATTACCGTCGATGGTTCCACCGGCGAGGTCATGCGCGGTGCGGTGAAAATGACGCAGCCCGAATTGACTGGCGATTTCGCCACCTTGATGGGGTGGGCGGACAAGGTTCGCACCATGGGCGTGCGGGCCAACGCGGAAACGCCCAAGGACGCGGAAATGGCGCTCGAATTCGGCGCCGAAGGCATCGGCCTGAGCCGCACGGAACACATGTTTTTCGACCCCAAGCGCATCGTCCACATGCGCGAAATGATTCTGGCCGAGGATGAAGACCACCGCCGCAAGGCCTTGGGCCGCCTGTTGCCTTACCAACGCCAGGATTTTATCGATCTGTTCAACATCATGGACGGCCTGCCGATCACCATCCGGCTTTTGGACCCGCCCCTGAACGAGTTCCTGCCCCATAGCGTCGAGGAAATGATCGAGGTCGCCAAGGCCGCCGGCATCACCATGAACGAGGTTCGCATCAGGAGGGCGGAGCTCGACGAATCGAACCCCATGCTCGGCCATCGCGGTTGCCGGTTGGGCATCACGTATCCGGAAATCTATGAAATGCAGGCACGCGCCATATTCGATGCCTGCGCCACCGTCACCAAGGAAGGCCGCAAGGTGTCACCGGAAGTCATGGTCCCCCTGGTATCGCTGCGGCCTGAATTCGATTTTCTCAAGGAATTGATCGACCGGGTGGCGGGGGAAGTGTTGGAAGCCACCGGTCAGGAATTTTCCTACATGGTCGGGACCATGATCGAGTTGCCGCGTGCGGCGCTGCGCGCCGGTGAAATTGCCAAGACGGCGGAATTTTTCAGTTTCGGCACCAATGATTTGACGCAGACGACCTACGGCTTTTCCCGCGACGATGCCGGGTATTTTCTGGAGCCCTATCACCGCAAGGGGATTATGGCCGACGATCCCTTTATGACCATTGACCGCGACGGCGTCGGAGAATTGGTCAGGATCGGTGTCGAGCGGGGCCGCGCCACGCGCCCGGGATTGAAGATGGGAATTTGCGGCGAGCACGGCGGAGATCCGGCGTCGATCACATTTTGTCAGGAAATCGGCCTAGATTACGTATCCTGTTCGCCTTATCGGGTGCCCATCGCCAGGCTGGCGGCGGCCCAGGCGGCGCTGGTTCAGGCTAAAGAATTAAAGGCCGGGCAAGGCGAATGAGTGATAAGCATCTCGATGGCGCGTGCATTTTCTGCAAGATCATCCGTGGCAAAATTCCCAGCTTCAAGGTCTATGAAGACGATGACATTCTCGCCTTTCTGGACGTCAACCCGGTTGCGATGGGCCATGCGTTGGTCGTTCCCAAGCACCATTCCAGGGATATTCTGGAAACCCCGCCGGAATGGGTCGCCAAAACCTTCGCCGGCGCCGGGCGCATCGCCCAAGCGGTGCAGAAAACCCTCAACCCGGACGGCATCAACATCGTTCAGGCCAACGGCCCCGGCGCCAAGCAGTCGGTGTTTCATCTGCATGTACATGTCATTCCGCGGGCCATGGACGACGGCCTGACGATGAACTGGGAACTGGTGCCCGGCGACATGGACGAGCTCGGCAAGCTGGCCAAAAAAATCGCCGCTAACGTCTCCTGATGAAAATCGTCCAATCGGGCAGCGGCTGATCTTCGCTGAAGGTAACGTCGGGGCTTAAGGTGTCGCGGCAAAATTCGAGAAATTCATCGCTGTCGGCGTAATACAGGCCGGGAAACTTATCCGGTGCGTCGGTGCGAAGCATGTTGAAGCCGAGCCCGCGCCGCGTCTTGCTCCACAACTGTAATAGACTGGCTTTGACGTAATCCGCCCATTCTTTTCCGTCGGTCCCCAGGTTCATGTTGTAGGTGCCGCAGGCGAAGGTGTAATCGGTCTCTTCGGTGGCGATCAGGTGGCGTTGAAAGGTGGCGCGCCGGTCATTGGTGTGACTTTGCGCTTCTTCCAGCATGGCTTTGGAAATATCGATGCCGATGTAGCGGCTGCCCGTCATCACCGGGCGGTCTTTCAGAAATTCGAAAAACGCCCCGTAACCGCAGCCGTAATCGGTGATGATGGTGCCGCCGTGACGGTCGGGTTTTTCGAACAGGCGGCTTAGAATCTGGTAGCGCCGGATTTGCCATTCCTCATTTTTCCAGAACGCGCTTCTCGGGTCGATGCCGAACTGCGCCAGGCGGTTCTCGAAGCTCAGCAACACCGGTTCCAGCATACCCTGAGAATTTCTTAACGTTTTAATAGCATCTGTCAGATCGGTCATGGTGGCCTGGGGTTAGTTCGCCATCCAGGCTGGTTTTTGCGGGGTAAGGCTAACCTCACCGGCTTTTAGATCGTCCCCGTCTTTCACGTCTTCGAGGTTTTCCAATCTGAGGAGAGCAAGTCCGATGCCCCCATTGTCGGTGGTGACGGAAGAACGCATTTCACCGGCTTCTTTTTCTCCCATCATCACCGGCGTCGCCGGAGGCGGGGCTGCGCCGTTGAATATCACCGGCACCAGTCGCTTTTTGACCAGTCCTCGATATTTCGTCCGCGCGGTCAGTTCCTGGCCCATGTAGCAGCCCTTGTCCCAGTCAATGCCGTTCAATTCGTCAAAGCCGCTTTCCAGCAAGATGGACTTTTCAATGACAAGGTCGCGGCTGCCGTCCGGCAGGCCAAGCGAAAGCCGAAGGGCATCGTATTCATCCAGTCCGGCTGGTCTGCATCCTATGCTCGTCATCATGTCTTCGGCATCCGCCTTGGGCAGAATAGCCCGCCCGCCAATATCCTTCAGGCGGGGGTCGGGGAACCCGATGCCGGCAATTTCCGAGCCTTCGCCAAAAAAGACGACAATGGCGAAATCATCAGAGCGGTCTTCCAGGGCCACGTCGGCGCGCAACTTGTACATCCCCAGGCGCTTTTTCAGGTCGTCCAGCCGTGCCCGTTCACAATCCAGTAGAAGCGCTCCCTCTTTTTCGACAATGAAGAAGTCATGCAGGTATTTTCCCTGCGGCGTCAGCAGGGCGGCATAGATGGCGGCGCCGGGACCGGCCTTGTGGATATCGTTGGAAATCAGGCCTTGCAGGAATTCTCTGGCGTCATTGCCGCTAACGGCCAATAGGCCGCGGTCTTCAAGCAAGGCAAAATGGGGATTTGAGGTCATGGATTACCTTTCAGGGTGTTAATCACTACAGTATAACACTCTAGAAGTGGGACGTTTGCATGAGAATTCTATTTATTACCTCGACACGGGTCGGTGACGCCATCTTGTCTACCGGTTTGTTGGCCAAGCTGATCGCCGAGCACCCGGACTCCCGCATTACCGTCGCCTGCGGGCCGGCGGCGGAACCGTTGTTTGAAGGCGTACCGAACCTGGAAAGGATCATCGTTCTCGACAAGATGATGTATTCGCTGCACTGGGTCGGCATGTGGGGGGCGACGGTGGGCACGTTCTGGGATGTGCTGGTGGATTTGCGTAATACACCCATGACCTACCTTGTGGCGGCATCGAGGCGTTACCGGCTGACCCGGTCAAAGGACGTGGGCCATCGGATTACGCTGCTGGCCTCGGTCATGGGGATTGCCGGCGAACCGCCGTCGCCGAAAGTCTGGCTGACGCCGGAATCCATAAAAGCCGCCGAAACACTCATTCCCGAAGGAGCGCCGGTGCTGGCCATCGGGCCGACGGCCAATTGGTCGGCGAAGATGTGGGGGGCCGGTTCTTTTGTCGAGCTGATTAAGCGCTTAACGGGGCCCGAAGGCATTCTGCCCGGCGCCCGGGTGGCGATTTTCGGGCGCGACGACGAACGGCCCATGGCGCTTCGGGTTATCGACTCCATCCCCGAAGCCCGTCGCATCGACCTGGTCGGGCATCTGGATTTGCTAAGCGCCGGGGCCTGCATCAAGCGCGCCGATTTTTATGTCGGCAATGATTCAGGCCTGATGCATCTGGCTGCCGCCATGGACACGCCGACGCTGGGACTGTTCGGCCCCAGCCTGGAAGAATTGTACGCGCCCTGGGGGCCGCTTTGCGCCGTGGCGCGGGC
>JAZFSL010000115.1:0-9122 GCA_036446135.1 Rhodospirillales bacterium
ATGATCTTCGTGATGATTTTCGGGATGCTGGCATGATGACGTTCGTCAAAGACCTCGCATCCTCGATAGGCGCAACTGCGTTCGACGTGCTGCCCATCATCGCCATCCTGTTTTTCTTCCAGGCCTTTGTGATCCGCAAAAAACCCCCGCAGCTGAAACGCATTGTCATCGGCTTCGCCTATGTTCTGTTGGGGTTGAGCCTGTTTCTGGTCGGCCTGGAAAAGGCGTTGTTTCCGATCGGCAAGACGATGGCGCAACAATTGACCGACCCCGGTTTCTTAGGGATCAAAATCGGCGCCGCCGTTCATTGGCGGGATTATCTTTGGGTTTATGTCTTCGCCGCCACCGTCGGCTTTGCCACGACCATCGCCGAGCCGTCGCTAATCGCCGTCGCGCTCAAGGCGCAGGAAGTCTCGGGCGGCACCATGAAGGCGTTTGATCTCAGGATTGCCGTCGCCATTGGCGTCGCCATCGGTGTTGCCATCGGCGCCTATCGTATAGTCACCGGCACGCCGCTGGCGTACTACATCATGGCCGGCTACATCGTCGTCATCATTCAAACATTCATGGCGTCGAAGAAGATCATCGCATTGGCCTACGATTCCGGCGGTGTCACCACATCGACGGTGACGGTGCCGGTTGTGGCGGCCTTAGGGCTCGGTTTGGCGTCGACCATTCCGGGACGCAGCCCGTTAATCGACGGATTTGGCTTAATTGCTTTTGCCAGCGTGTTTCCAATTATCTCCGTTTTGGGATACGACATGGTTTCCACCTGGCTGAGGCGTCGCGATACAATCGAAAGTAAGGAGGACGTGCAGTGAATCTTAAAATGATCATGGCCTTCGTGGCGGACGAAAAAACAGAAATCGTG
This sequence comes from Rhodospirillales bacterium, assembly GCA_036446135.1. Classification (GTDB taxonomy): domain Bacteria; phylum Pseudomonadota; class Alphaproteobacteria; order Rhodospirillales; family Casp-alpha2; genus Casp-alpha2. The sequence goes on from JAZFSL010000115.1 coordinate 872, forward strand.
CTTGAGGCCGCCCGAACAGCCGGGGCCACGGGGGCGACCGTTTTTCCCAGCGTCCGTGGCGAAGGGTTGGAGCCGGGAAAGACCTTCTTGGGCCTCGATTTGACCGCCCAACGCGATGTTCTGATGTTCCTCGTTGCCGCTCCAAAGGCGCGGGAAATTCTGGAAACCATTTCGGTCGCCGGTAAATTCGACGAGGAACCCGGCAGCGGCATCGCCATTCAAATTGAGATTGAAGATGCCGTCGGGCTAAAGACCCAGGAAGAGAAACTCATTAAAGAGATCGAGGAATCGCTATGACTGACAAAAAAATCATCCGTGTTGCGGATGTTATGACTAAAGGTATCATTACTATCGAGGCCGCCGCCACGGTCAGCGACGCCGTCCGTTTAATGCGTGAACACCACACCAGTTCGATCGTTGTCGAGCGGCGCGATGATGCGGATGAGTATGGCATGATCGCCGTCGCCGATATCGCCAGCGAGGTGCTCGGCAAGGACCTGTCGCCGGACCGCGTCAATGTCTATGAGATTATGTCAAAACCGGTGCTGGCGCTGGCCGCGGAAATGAACGTCGTCTATGCGGTGCGCATGCTGAGCCGCTTTAAGCTGACGCGCGCCCTGGTCGTCGATCACAAGCGCAGTCCGCTCGGTATCGTCACGCTCAGGGATATGGTGCTACGCAGCCTGGAAGATGGCACCCAGGAGGATTAGGTTTTTTTCGATGCCAAAAGCCGCAATCATCCATAAAAAGGGCGCACCAGATGTCTTTCGTTGGGAAGACGTTTCCGTCGCCGATCCCGACCCCGGAGAAGTGCTGCTCAGGCACACCGCCATCGGGGTCAATTACGCCGACACCTATCACCGGCGTGGCATCAATCATCCTATCTTCGTTCCCGAATTACCTGCGGTCCTGGGCTTCGAGGCTGTGGGCAAAGTCATTGCTGTCGGCGACGGCGTCACCGAATTCGCCATCGGCGATAAGGCCGCTTATGGCCTGCCCCCGTTGGGGGCCTATGCCGAAGAACGGGTCTATCCAGTTGAAACCCTGATCAACGTCCCGGACGGCATCGACGATGTTGCCCTGGCCGGCGTCCTGATGAAGGGTATGACGGCGCGTTATCTTCTGAAACAGACTTATGCCGTCGCCCCAGGCGATGTTGTCTTGGTGCACGCGGCGGCAGGCGGTATGGGCCATATGCTCTGTCCCTGGGCCAAGCACTTGGGCGCCACCGTCATCGGCACCGTCAGCAGCGCAGCAAAAGCCAAAACAGCCAAGCAATTGGGTTGTGATCACGTGATCGACTACGCGAAGGAAAATTTCGCCGAGCGCGTCCTTGAAATCACCGATGGCGAGGGTTGCCACGTGGTTTACGAGTCCATCGGCAAGGACACCTTGCAGAAGTCGTTGGATTGCTTGCGCGTTCGCGGCATGTGCGCGGCATACGGTCACGCGTCAGGCGCACCGGACCCCATAGACATAATCTCGGACCTCGGCAAGCGCGGCTCATTGTTCATCACCCGCCCCGCCGTGCATCATTATTTGAAAAAGCGCGAAGATTTGCTGGCCGCCGCCCATGACCTTTTCGAGATGATGAAATCCGGCGTCATCAACAGCACCGTCAACTGTACCTATCCCCTGAAAGACGCAGCCCTTGCCCACCGCGCCATTGAGAACCGCGAAACAACGGGCTCGACGGTGTTGTTGCCGGCGTAGGTGGGCTAAGATTTCACCATCGCAACCCTAACGTCCGAGAGGTCTCCATGATCGCGAAAGCCCACAACCCGTCGTCCCTGCATCCCCCTTTTTCCGCTTACAGCCTCGGCATGGAGGTGTCCGGCGCCGAACGCTGGTTGCATCTTTCCGGACAGGTCGGGGTGAGAAAAGACGGTTCCATTCCACCCGATGCCGAGGGCCAAATGGAGGAATGCTGGGCGAAGATCTTCGCCATCCTGGATGCCGCCGGCATGAAAAAGGAAAATATGATCAAGATTACGGGATATGTGACACGGTCCGACGACATCGGCCTCTTCCGGCAAGTCCGGGACCGGCTGATGGAGGGACATGAGCCGGCTTCGACGTTGGTCGTCGTCGCGGGATTGGCCAATCCCGACTGGATAGTCGAGATCGAGGCCGTCGCGGCCGCCTGATAGAGGGAGTATCCTTGCATGACAGATGACGGCCTTCCGGGCTGTGCGCCGCCGGCCTCCGACACGCGAACCCCCAACTTATCTGTGCCGGCCAAGGCCTGTGATAGCCATGCCCACGTATTCGGTCCGCAGGATGTCTACCCCTTCGATTCAGGCCGTTCCTATACACCACCGGACGCACCCTATGCCGTTTACCGCCATATGCTTGATGTTCTTGGCGTTGAGCGGGCCTGCCTTGTCCAGCCCAGCGTCCATGGCACCGACAACAGCGCCATGCTGGACGCCATCAAGGCCGCCGACGGCGCTTTTCGGGGCATTGCGGTGATCGACAGGGAGACCCCCGACTCTGAGCTTCAACGGCTTCATGACGGCGGCGTTCGTGGCCTTCGCATCAACCTCCAATTCGATGGACTAGACGCCCTGAAAGGCATCGACAAGACAGCTGAACGGATCGCGCCCATGGGCTGGCATCTTCAGTTCCTGGCCAACATCGCCAATTTTTCTGAAGTGCTTTCGGGTCTCGGCAAATTGCCCGTGGATGTGCTATTCGACCACTTGGGTCATATGCCGACCAGTCTGGGACTCGATGCCCCACCGTTTCAGGACCTTCTCACCATGATGGGGGACGGGCGGTGCTGGGTGAAACTGTCAGGCCCCTATCGCACCACGTCGGAACAAGGCGTGCCTTTTTCCGACACGCTACCTTTTGTCAGAGCGTTGGTGGCGGCGGCGCCGGAACGCATCATCTGGGGAACGGACTGGCCGCACCCACACCTGGAAATCCCGATGGTCAACGACGGCGATCTGGTGGACTTGTTGGCAGAATGGGTGCCAGACGATGACGTCCGCCAGCGTATACTGGTGGAAAACCCGGCTCGTCTTTTCGGTTTTGCAGATTAACGACGAAGGCGCGCCTCAGCTGCCGTCATTGCCGATACGCGAACACAATTTTGTATCACTGTCACGCATCACATAAAGCAGCCAGAACGCCGCCAGAACCGGAATGCTGGCAAGAAACAGGTGCTCAGGTTTACCCCGGAACAGACCGCCCTTTTCCATCAACCCATAGGGATCGACGACACGATACCAGGTAAAGACCACCGTGACGGCATGAATGGAAAACCCATACAGGTAAACCCAACGCTTATAAGCACCGATGATAAAGGCAACAGCCATAATAGTCAGCACGGCGCCGAGGGCATAGGTCATGCCGACATCGTCGACCGTTCCCATGAAGAACTTCTTGTTAAGCTTGATCACCTTCCCCGGAATGATGAACTTCTCGATCGCCCACAAGAAAAGAAAGCCGCCCAGTGCCAAGCGCAATATCAACAGGCTGGAAGCGTATTTTTTGCCACCCGCCACGCTATCACTCGAATCTACCATGTGTGTTCCCCCTCGTTTCTGCACCACCGGAATGAGCCAGTAACGATTTTTCTAACAATTATCCTTTTAAACCATTTTCGGCCCCAGCGTCGATTCAACATTTTGTTATCGCTTGGCGACAATAAACACCCGGCGGAACGGAAAAATCGTCTTGCCGTCGAGGCGTTTGGGGTAGGCTTTCCCAACCAATTCCGAATAGGCTCGGAAAAAAAATTCTTTTTCGTCTTCGTCCAGCACATCGAGCAGCGGTTTCAAGACCGAGCCTTTGGTCCATTCGGCGACCGCGTTGTCGCCTTTCAGAACTTGGTTGTAGACCGTTTCCCAGATATCAACCTCGCTGGAAACGGATTCCAGGGCGTCATAATAGACGCCTAAGGCCTCGACCGGGTCAGGGCGCATGTGAGGTTCGATCTTGCCTAGCAGCGACTCGGCAGCATCCCGGATTAACATATGCGACGGCTGGGCGTGATTGCCGGGCATCTGCACCGCCAACGCGCCGCCGGGGTTGAGATGCCCCATCAGCCTCGGGAACAGCACCGCGTGATTGTCCAGCCAATGCAGGGCCGCATTGGAAAATACAACATCAATCGGCCCGTCCGGTTGCCAGGCATTAAGGTCGGCCTCGACCCAGGCCATATCCGGAAAATCGGCAGCGGCGCGGGCCAGCATATCGGGCGAGCCGTCAACGCCGGTGATATTTGCGCCGGGCCAGCGTTCGGCCAGCAACTGCGTCACGTTGCCGGGGCCGCAGCCGAGGTCATAAATGCTTTGCGGGCTGTCCACATTGATGTGCGCCAGCAGGTCGAGCGCCGGGCGCAAACGGGGGCCGGCGAATTTCAAATACTGTCCGGAATCCCAGCCTTGCCCCTGGTCCTTCGGCTTCTCATTCATTAGCCGTTTTCTCTTTTCTGAGGCAGCCTTAAACGAAAAGTCGCGCCACCGGGTTCCCCGCCATTCTCCGGATCGACCAGGGACACATCGCCGCCGTGTGCCCGAACAACGTCGCGAACAATCACCAAACCAAGGCCCGTGCCGCCATCCCGCGCCGACCCGGCAAACGGCTGGAAAAGGTTTTCCAGCGCCGACGCCGCCAACCCTGGGCCGTCATCGATAAAATCCACAACCACCCATTGCCCGTCCAACTGGGCGCGCAGCAGGACATTCTCGGCCCCCGCTTCCATGGAGTTCATTCCTAAGTTGCTAAGCGCCCGGAAAAGCTGTTCCCGGTCGGCTTCTATCTCCAGCATGTCGTCGATCTTGTTTTGCCAGGAAAATGCCGCACCCGAGGAAGCATCTGACTTCACTGCCGCCTCAACCTCCTGCAACAGGTCTTTTAGGTAAAACCGTGTCAAATCCAGCCTGACCTTCGTGTCGCTAACATAATTGAGGGTCTGGCTGCAAAGATTTACGGCCCGGTCAATGGCGTTAAGTAACCTTGGCATGGTGCGTTTAACTTCAGGATCATCGATGTCGGCCAACCGGTCAGACGCCAACACCGCCGTCGCCAGGCTGTTGCGAAGGTCGTGGTTAACTTTGGCGACCGCCACGCCCAAAGCCGCCAGTCGGGTTTTCTGTTGTAGGGCGGTACGCAAATCTTCCTGCATGACCGCCAGTTCACGCTCTGCTATGCCGACCTCGTCGGTACGATTGCTGGGCGGGATAATGTGGGTCGAATCTTCCGGTTTGGCGCGAAACCGGGTCATCGAATTGGTGATCCGGCGGATCGGGGCGACCATCAACAACTGCAAACTGAGAAACACCAGCCCGGCAGTGAAAAGCGAGATGACAATGGAAAGGTTAAGGATGCGGCCCGAATACTCCAGCATGGCTTGGCGCATGGGCGCTTCGTCTATCAACACCTCGACCGTCACCTTGGGGTCTTTGGGGCTTGGTCCTATAATGCGCAGCACCCTGTTTTGTCGTTGTGCCAGGGTCGAAAACGCATCGATGATAAAACCGAAAAAACTATCGATATGCATATCGACCTTCAGGTCGATCTTGGGCGGCATATCCTTGGACAACATCAACATTCGACGGTCCGGCAGGTTAAGAACAATGCCATAGGCTTCCGTATGAAACAGCAATGCCTTTTCCAGGGACTGGCTGACCTTTTCCTTCGGTATGATATCGATGGCCAGCATGCTGAGGTGAGCACGGGAAAGATTTTCTTCTAGATAGACCTTGCGGAAACGCGCAATGGAAGGCGTCCAGATCAGAAATTCCGCCAACATAACGAAGAACATCGTCAGCAACAGCAGCCGGAACGACAAACCGTGAAGAAAACCTGGGCGATGAGGCCTTGTTTCGGACATGTTTTTTCTCACCCGAACAGGCGCAGGAACCTGACGATTTTTCGAGTCCGTTCCGAGAACAGCGACGGGGTGTAAAAACTGCCCGCGGCGCGTTTTGACGCTTCGCCGCGTGTCGGATAGGGAGCGATCATCTGGGCAATGGCGCCGATCTTGGTTTTTTCGCTCATGGCCAGCACCCAAGTCTGGATCAGTTCTCCGGCCTGCGCGCCGACGATACCACAGCCAAGAATTTGGCCCTTTTTTGTTACCACGGCCTTGACCATACCGTCGCTGTCGGCCTCGGCCTGGGCGCGGTCGTTTTCATGAAACGGCCAGCGCAATACCCCGATATCATTATATTTTTTTTGCGCTTCGGCCTCGGTCAAGCCGACCTGGGCCAGTTCCGGTGTGGTATAGGTCACCCACGGGACATTGCGGGTATCGGCCTTGGCCGGCAGCCGGAACAGGGCGTTCTTGATTACCACCCCGGCATGATAGCCGGCAACATGGGTGAATTGCAGCCCACCTGCGACATCGCCGATGGCAAAGATTTTTTTGTTAGATGTTCTCAGACGCGTATCGACGGCGATACCTTTGTCGGAAAAATTGATGCCCGCCTCGTCAAGGCCCAAGCCATGCACATTGGCCCGACGCCCCGTCGCCACCAGAATATGAGACCCTTCGATGGTTTTGTTTTCATCTTTCAGGGCCACGCTAATGCCTGTTTCGGTTTTGCTGATGCCTTCGATATTCACGCCTTCAAGAATATCAATGCCATCTTCGGCCAGTTGACGGCGCACCACGGCAACCAGCTCCTCATCGTCCTTGGGCATAACCGCAAACATTTCCAACACCGTCACCCTGGCCCCCAGATGCCGGTGCGCCTGGGCCATTTCGATACCGATTGGGCCGCCGCCGATGACGATCAGGTGGCTGGGCAGAACATCGGCCTCAAAAATATTTTCGTTGGTGTAAAAATCGACATCATTCAAACCTGGAATGGGCGGAACGAAGGCGCTGGACCCGGTGGCGACGACAAAACGCCGGGCGGTGATGCGCGTTCCGTCAACCTCGACCTCTTTCGGGCTCGTAAACCGCGCGGCGCCCTTGATGACGCTAACCCCCATCCCTTCGAAACGTTCTATGGAATCATTGGGTTCAATGGCGGCGATGACGGCATGGATATGACCAAAAACGCCGTTTGCATCGATGGCCGGTTCCCCCGCCTCGACCCCGAAACGTCCAGACAACCGATGCCCTTGGGCGGCATGGCCTGCGGCCAGCATGGCTTTTGAAGGTACGCACCCGGTATTCAGGCAGTCACCGCCCATCTTGTCTTTTTCGATGAGGGCGACGGATGCGCCCATCTGTGAAGCGCCCGCAGCAACGGAAAGGCCGCCGGACCCGGCACCGATAACACAGATATCAAATTTGCGGACGTCGCCCATCAGGATTTGACCCTAACTGGTTTTCGCTTTGGACGTTTTATATTTTTTATAAAAAACAGGAAGCAACGATAACACCGATAATCCTAACAAGGGGCCAAGAATGGGCAGCGAAAATATAATGCCGATATCCGGCGTACCACCCTGCTCAAACACCACCGCCAAGCCGTTGCCGACGCTGCAAAAAACCGCCGTGCCCGGAATAATGCCCAAAAACGTGCCGATCAGATAAGTGCGCACGGGAACACCGAAAAGCGCCGACACCAGATTGACCAGCCAGAAAGGGAATAACGGTACCAATCTGAGCACCAGAAGATAAGACAGGGCATTTTCCCGGAACCCTTCTTCCATCTTGTGACCCTTGTCGCCCAGCTTGGCGTGAAAATAATCTGCCAAAGCATATCGTGCGATCAGAAAAATACCCAACGCACCCAGCGTCGCGGCAATGACAACGATAATCGTTGCCTTGACCGTGCCCAGTAAAAAGCCGCCGATGAGCGTTACCCACACGGCGCCGGGCAACGACAGCGCCACGACCATGGCGTATACCAATATATAACTGACGATAGCGAGGATGGTATTTTCGGAATACCAAGCCATCACCGTATCGCGGTGCTCTTTCAACATCTCAAGGGAAAGATAATCGTCGAGCCCGAAAGCAATCGCCCCAACGCTGGCAGCCACCAACACCAATAGCGGCCACAACCGCTTCAGAGAGAGCTTTTTTACCGCTTGAGCGGGGTTTTGGGTTTCTGTATGCGCCATTATGATGTCTGACTTAAGGGAAACCCGAAGGTTCGGCAACCTGAACATAGCCTAAATGCCTGAAAATCAGGTAAATTTTGCGTGAATGGCAAACTTTTGCTGGAATGCAAAAGAGGCCCTAATGGCGTTGACTTCATGGGGGCAAAACCATATACAACGGGCTCGTTATTTGTCGGAGGCAACCCGTGAAACGCACTTTTCAGCCAAGCAACCTCGT
>JAZFSL010000116.1:0-3289 GCA_036446135.1 Rhodospirillales bacterium
AGGCCCAGCACGCGCTGCGCGAAATGGCCGATCTGCTGAAGGCGGAAGGGGTCGAGGTTTCTTATGCCATTCACCCGGTGGCGGGGCGCATGCCGGGGCATATGAACGTGTTGCTGGCGGAAGCCAACGTGCCGTATGACGAGGTTTTTGAGTTGGAAGATATCAACCGCGAATTCGCCTCTGCCGATATCGCCTTCATCATCGGCGCCAACGATACCACCAACCCGGTGGCCAAGACCGATCCGTCGAGCCCGATTGCCGGGATGCCGGTGTTGGATGTCGACAAGGCTGGCACGGTGCTGTTTGTCAAGCGATCGTTGTCGCCGGGCTATGCCGGTGTCGACAACCCGCTGTTCTATGCTGACAATTCGATGATGTTGTTCGGTGATGCGAAGAAAATGACCGAGAATATCGTCAAGGCGCTGGATTAAAGAAAATCCCGAGCGGATGGAACCATCCGCGACGACGAACTTTCTTATACAAAGACATGGGCCGGTTGGCCCAGGAGGCTAGAAGCCTTCGCGCTCCAGGCGCTTGCGTTCCAGCTTGCGGGCACGACGCACGGCTTCAGCCTTTTCGCGGGCTTTGCGCTCGGACGGTTTTTCATAGGACCGGCGCAACTTCATTTCACGGAAAATGCCTTCGCGCTGCATTTTCTTTTTCAGCGCTTTAAGGGCCTGATCAACATTGTTATCGCGTACGGTGACTTGCACTTTTATTAGTCTCTCTACATGGTAATGGTTGAAGCATAAGCGTTTTCGTAATGGGCTGCGGTTTCTATCATATCCATTCCGCTATGGAAAGGGCCTAAGCCTCAGAATTTCGCCAACAGAGGAAACACTCGTGGCTATCTTGAAGATCGCCAGAATGGGCCATCCGGTGCTAAAGCGGGTCGCAGACCCCGTTGCAGATCCGACAGTCCCCGAAATACGCCGTCTTATCGCCGATATGGTGGATACCATGGCCGATGCCCCCGGGATCGGGCTGGCCGCCCCCCAGGTGCATGTGCCGAAGCGAGTCGTGGTGTTTTTTGTTCCTGGCGACCGCGCTGAGGAAGAGGCTGAGGTTGAGAATGAGGTTGAGGATGAGGAAAATAACCCTGAAAACGGCGATGGCGTGCCGATGACGGTGCTAATCAATCCTGTAATCGAGCCCCTGAGCGATGAAATGGTTAACGGCATTGAAGGCTGTCTGTCTTTGCCCGACATGACCGGCATGGTGCCCCGGTTCACCCATATCCGCTACAAGGCGCTGGCCCCGGATGGCACCGCCTTCGAGCGCGAAGCCAAGGGATATCATGCCAGGGTGGTGCAGCACGAATGTGATCATCTGGACGGGATCCTTTACCCGATGCAGATGAATGACCTTTCGACTTTTGGCTATTTCGACGAAATGGGTCGGAATGAACTACCCCTGGGGCAAAGAGTGAAGGATCAAGATCGAGAAGAAAACGAGGATGGTGATGGTTGATCGGGCCATAAAAGACAAAATTTTGCTGGCAACGCTTGCCCATACGGCGTTTGACGGCTGGAGTGAAAAAGCCCTTACAGCCGGGCTCGCCGATGCCGGATTGGACGCGGACATGGCGGCCAGGGCTTTTCCCGGCGGCATCGCGGATTTGATCGAGCATGCTTCTGATTGGGGCGACCGATGCATGCTGGAGCAACTGGAAAAAGCCGATCTTGCCAACATGCGGGTGCGCGACAAGATCACTCAAGGTGTTCGGTTACGGCTGGAAGTGTTTATTCCCCATCGTGAGGCCTTCCGGCGCTTGGCTTCCCATCTCGCCCTGCCGTCGAATATGCTGCTTGCCTCCCGCTTGATGTGGCGCACAGTGGACGCTGTCTGGTATGCGGCTGGTGATAAGGCGGCTGATTTCAACTATTACACCAAGCGGGGCTTGTTGGCACCGGTGTATACAGCAACGACGCTTTACTGGCTCGGTGACGAATCAGATGAATTCGCCGATACCTGGGAATTTCTTGATCGGCGGATCGCCGATACCCTGAAGATCCCGGCTACCAAGGCCCGTCTTCAGGGAATGCTTTCTTCACTGCCCAATCCGTTACGGCTTTTCACCCGCCCAGGCCGGTGATGGGGCAGCGGCGTATAGAAGGCAGAGGCATGCGGATGCAGGTGCATTGGCCAGCGCGAGTCGAACAGCCAGAGTTGCGATCCGCATCGCCTCAATTGTGGTGTATTTCGCATCTCTACACTATGATACCACCGCCCAGGTGGAAAAGGGGCTAAACTAAAAATGATCGAAAACGTAACCCCAAGCCAGTCCGACACGCTACGGCCCGGCGCGCCGCATGTTGTCGGGGACGTCCCGGTCCCTGATCTGGCCGAGCATTTCTTTTTGTGTTCCAAGCTGGGCCGGTATTTGACCGTTTCCGACAATAGCCGTTTTGTCATTACCGATGATTTCCGGGGCGTTCCTATCCAACATGAGGCCGCTGCCGTCGCCTCAATTTTTTCAAAGGATTTGCTGGTTGCCCAGGCGGCTTTGCTTCCCCTGGGCGGGGCGGTGCAGAAATTTTCCCCCGTCAAGCGGGAAAAATATGAACGCCTGTTCCATCTGATCGAACAACAAGCGCTGTCTTATGTTGTTCGCAATTCCGCCAGGGACGTGCTGGCGTCGGGTTTCCGGAATGCTGAAATCCAGGCACTGGAAGCGGAACTGGGAGATAAACTCAGCCCTGCGCGGATGCGCTACCGGGCATTTCTGGAGGTGGTCAAGCAACTGATGGACCGCAATATCACCGCCGGCCCGTTTCTCGACGAATATCGTGATTTCACTAGGATAGTCGCCGGCAAGCTGGATTTTGGTATTTACAGTTTCTGCCTAGATCGTTTGTTCGGTAGTCTGCGCATCACCATGAAGGTCAAAAAATTGCTGGTCCTGGAGATTATAAAATATCCGCCGATCATCCGGCGTGAATTACTGACCAATATCCTAGCCTATCCGGGACAGGCGCGAGAGCTTCTGGAATTTGTCAGTTACATGATTGCCAGTGAACTGGGCAAGAACGCGACGATTGAGATTGAGTTGCTGGAAGCCTTCAAGCTCCGGCGCCTGAGCCTTCAGGATATCGAAGGCAGCCTGATGGCTCAAGCGGAGTAAGCCTGACTAAGATGGAAGCTCGGCCACCGTTTCATTTTGCTCTTTTCTGAAACTATCCAACTTTTTGGCGATGCCATCATCGCTGAGCGCCAAGATGGCAGCGGCCAGAAGAGCGGCGTTTTTGGCCCCTGCCTTGCCGACGGCCAGGGTGCCGACGGGAATACC
>JAZFSL010000117.1:0-11739 GCA_036446135.1 Rhodospirillales bacterium
GCCTTCCAGATAGCCCTTTTCGTTCATCTTTTTGTCGAGGCTGTCGAGCTGTTCTTCGTCGATAAAAACACCGAGCTCGCCGGGGTCGGAAAAATCGACCATGGCCGTGAAGAACGTCGCCGATTGGATGCGATCATCCTTTTTGGCTGCCATGTAGGCCAGGGTGCAGGCCAGCAGCGTGCCGCCAAGGCAGTAACCGACGGCGTTGATCTTGTTTTCGCCACTCGCTTCCTGAATGGCGGAAATGGCTGCCAGCGGGCCTTCCAACATGTAGTCGTCGAAGGTTTTGTGGGCCAGCGTTGCGTCCGGGTTGACCCAGGAAATGACAAATACGGTATGCCCCTGATCGATCGACCATTTAATGAAGGAGTTTTCCGCCCTGAGATCGAGAATGTAATATTTGTTGATCCAGGGCGGAATGATCAGCAGCGGCGTTTTGTTGACGGTTTTGGTCGATGGGTCGAACTGGATCAGTTCCATCAAATCGTTGCGGTACACCACCTTGCCGCTGCTGGTGGCGACGTTCTTGCCGACCTCGAAGGCGTCTTCGTCGGTCATGCGGATTTTCAGTTGTCCTTTACCTTCATCCAGATCATGAAGAAGATTCTTCAAGCCATTGATAAGATTTTTACCCTTGCTTTCCACCGTAGCGCGCAGAACCTCCGGGTTGGTCAGGGCAAAATTGCTTGGCGATATGGCCTCGATGAACTGGCGGGTATAAAAATCGACCTTTTGGGCGTCCTTGTCGCTGAGGCCTTCAATGTCGCTGACGGTCGATTGCAACCATCTGGACGTCAATAAATAGGACTGTTTGATATAGTCGAAGATGTCGTTTTCGTTCCAGGCGTCGTCCTTGAAACGGCGATCGCCTTTGTCCGGCTCGACGCCGGGGGCGACTTCGCCGCCCATCATGCGGGCGGCCGAGTTCTGCCACAACGATATGTAGTCCTGCCACAGCGCCATATTGGCTTCAACCATCTTCGCCGGATCGGCCATCATGCGTGATGTCATTTCCATGAACGCGCCGCCGATATTAAGCGGGTCTTTGTCGGCCGGGCCTTGATTTTCAGCCTGGCTAGACTGGCGGGCAAGGAAATCGGTGAGCAGTTTTTGGCTGTTTTCAGCGATTTCCGTCATGGAACGGGTGAATTTTTCGGTTTCGGAAAAGGATGTGTCGGGGTGTGGTTGATCGTTCATTTCAAACCTTTATGATCGACGGACGTTTAGATTTGCGTAAAATAGCATATTCCGGCGGGGAAATCCCGCCTTATGTTGCGCTGCAATATGACAGCCGGGCGGGTTTGTAAACATCTATTAACCTTTAGCGGTGATGGTGCATGATGGGAAGAATTCCGACGCCCGGATTTTGGCAATAGTAGGGGGCCAGCAAGAATGGCTAAATATGATCACGGCGCAGCGCTGCGCAAAAATTCCTTCAGGGTTACGCTGCTGATCGGCGTTTTCCTCGGTACGTCCGTCCTTGGCGCCTGTTCAAGCGTTCCCGACGCCATTAACCCGGTTGAATGGTACAAGGGCACGGTCGATCTATTCGCCGGCGACAAAGCATCGAAAGACCAAGCCGATGGCAAAAACACTGGCCTCGCCGCCGACCGGGGCAAAGCGCCGCCGGGATCGGACAAATCATTCCCCAATCTGGCGTCTGTCGATCAACAGGCCCGCGCGCGCGATCAAAAAGGCGGCGGCCTGAGGGCCGATACCGAGCGTCCCAAGTATGCGCCTGCCATCCGCCGCCAGGGCCAATCGACCGGAGCGCCAGCAGCGCCGGCAGTGGTATCAGCACCAAGATCTGTCGCCGCCACCCAGCCGCCGCCGCCCGCCGTGCCGGTCGCGCCGGTGAGACCGGTTCCCATGAGTGCACCGAGTGTGGTGGCCAAAGCATCGCCGAAAACGCCAATACTGGCGCCGCCGAATTTGACCATTGAACAAAAAGAAGTCGAACAACGACTGGCCCGGCAACTGGCTGAAATTCGCGCCGAAGCTGCTGCCGGTAGCGCCAAGACGCGTTTTGCATCACCAGGGCCGGCGCCTTCCGGGCAACAAGACACCATTGTGATTTCATCCGGGGGATTTGAAAGCGCCAGTGCCGCCATTGAGATGGCAGCCCGGGCGCAACAAACCAGTCAGGCGACGCAATCACCGCCGTCTTTGGCCGGCGCCAGCAGCATGGTTGATACGCCCATGACGGGGGCCGTCACCAAGGTTGCAACGATCCTGTTCGATAACGGCTCATCGCACCTCAAGGACAATGACAAGCGGATTTTAAGCGCCGTCAAACGCCTGCAACGCAAGCGCGGCGGGACAATCCGTGTCGTCGGCCACGCCAGCAGGCGAACCCGTAACATGGCGCCGATCAAACACATGATGGCGAACTTAAAAATCTCCATTGACCGCGCCGATCATGTGGTTAGCGAACTGGTGCGGTTGGGGCTGAAGAAGCAAAATATCGAGGTCGCCGCCGTTTCGGACCGGCAGCCGGCTTATTACGAATTCATGCCATCAGGAGAGGCCGGAAACCGTCGGACCGAGATTTTCCTCGTTAACTGATTTCCTTCTGATATATGAGAGCGATGGAAAAGGAATTCCATAAAATCGGGCTGTTGCCGCCTTACGTGTTCGCTGAAGTGAACGCCATGAAGGCGCGCGCGCGCGCCGATGGGGCGGATATCATCGACTTCGGCATGGGCAATCCCGATCTTCCGACACCGTCCCATATCGTCGAGAAACTGGTTGAGGCGGTACAGGACCCCAAAACCCATCGCTATTCCCAATCGCGCGGTATTCCGGGCCTGAGAAAGGCCGTGGCCGCCTATTACGGGCGGCGCTTCGGGGTCGATGTCGATCCGGAAACGGAAACCATCGTGACGCTTGGCTCAAAGGAGGGGCTGGCTAACCTGTCATCCGCCATCAGCAATCCCGGTGACATCTTTCTGGCGCCTAATCCGTCTTATCCGATCCATCCGTTCGGGTTCGTCATCGCCGGCGCCGGGATTCGTTCCATTCCCGTCGGGCCGGAAGTAGAGTTGATGCAGGCCTTGCGCGACGCCGTAGAAAATTTATCGCCGAAACCGAAAGCAGTGGTATTGAATTATCCCAACAATCCGACGGCCAAGATGGTGGGGCTGGATTTCTATGAAGAGGTGGTGGATTTCTGCCTGCATCACGGGATTTATATTCTGTCCGACGTCGCTTATTCAGAAATTTATTTCGACGACAACCCGCCGCCGTCGATCCTGCAAATCAAGCGCGCCTGGGATATTGCCGTGGAATTTACATCCATGAGCAAAACCTATTCCATGCCCGGCTGGCGCATCGGGTTTGCCACCGGCAACAAAAAATTGATCGCGGCGCTGGCCAGGATCAAATCCTATCTTGATTACGGCGCCTTTACGCCGATCCAGGTCGCCGCCACGGCGGCCTTGAACGGTCCACAGGAATGTGTCGAGGAAGTCCGAGGTATTTATAAAGCCAGGCGCGATGTGCTGATTGACGGCCTTGCCGCTGCCGGATGGGTCGTGCCGTCACCGCCGGCGACGATGTTCGCCTGGGCGCCGATCCCGCCGGATTTTGCGGCGCTCGGTTCGCTGGAATTTTCCAAGTTGTTGCTGTCCGAGGCCGAGGTGGCGGTGTCGCCGGGTATTGGTTTTGGCGAAAGCGGCGAGGGGTATGTTCGCATCGCGCTGGTTGAAAACCGCCAGCGAATTCGCCAGGCCATCCGCAACATTAAGACGTTTCTGCGTGGCCACGATCAGGCCCCCCCGGACAAGGGTAAAAAGAGGGCCGCGTCCTGATGGGCAAACCTTTGAACATTGGCATCGCCGGACTTGGCACCATTGGCGGCGGCACCTTCAAGCTGTTGACGGAACAGGCGGATATTATCGAAAGCCGCGCTGGCCGGGCTGTCCGACTGGTGGCGGTTGCCGATCCCGACGCTTTGCGCATGAAAGAGGCGGGAAAGAACGGCATTAAGTGTTACGCCGATGCCCTGCCCATGGCCGCCGATGAAGACGTCGATGTAGTGATTGAACTGATCGGCGGCTCAGAAGGCATCGCCAAGAAGCTTTGCGAAGCGGCGATCAAAAACGCCAAGCACGTGGTCACCGCCAACAAGGCATTGGTTGCCCATCATGGTACCGACTTGGCTGTCGCCGCCGAAGACGCCGGGGTCAGCTTTGCTTACGAAGCGGCAGTCGCCGGCGGCATCCCGATCATCAAATCATTTCGCGAAGGACTGGCGGGAAACCGCCTGACCCGCGTTTACGGCATTCTCAACGGCACGTGTAATTATATTTTATCGGCCATGGCCGAAGGCGGCCGGGAATTCGATGACGTGCTTAAGGAATGCCAGGAACTGGGCTATGCCGAAGCCGATCCCAGCTTCGATATCGACGGTATCGACACGGCGCACAAGTTGGCTATCCTTGCCAGCGTCGCTTTCGGCGGCAAGGTCAATTTCGGCGCTGTCCACACCGAAGGCATCCGCCACGTTTCCCTGACGGACATGAAATTTGCCGACGAGTTGGGCTATACCATCAAGCTTTTGGGCGTCGCGTCCGTCCGTGACGACGGGCTGGAACAACGCGTGCATCCCTGCATGGTTCCGTCCTCATCGCCGATTGCCACTGTAGCGGGTTCGCTGAATGCGGTGGTGGCGGAAGGTGATTTTGTCGATACCACGGTCCATGAAGGTTATGGCGCGGGCGCAGGGCCGACCGCATCCGCCGTTGCGGCTGATGTGATCGACATCGCTCGTGGTTTGCAAATCCCCACATTTGGGATACCCGCCGTTCAATTAAAAACCATTTCTCCGGTGCCCATGGAGCGCCATGTTGGTGCTTATTACGTGCGCCTGATGCTGGTCGATAAACCGGGCGTCTTCGCCGATATCGCCTCGGCGCTTAAGGACCACAAGGTGTCGATGGAATCGGTGCTGCAACGCACGCGAGACCCCGGCGAGGCGGTGCCGGTGGTAATGACGCTGCACGAAACCGAGGAAGCAGGTGTGCTGGGCGCATTGGCTGAAATCGAAGCTATCGACGCCGTTGTCGAACAGCCGCGTATGATTCGCATCGAAAATCTTTAGGATTTGGACTGGTCTTCGCGCTGAAACGGGTCAACAATAGGCTATGTCTAAAGACACCAGCGTCGATAGAAATTTTGCCCTTGAAAGCGTCCGCGTCACCGAGGCGGCGGCATTGGCTGCGTCAAAATATATGGGCGGCGGCGACGAAAAAGCCGCCGACCAGGCTGCCTGCCGGGCCATGCAAAAGGCGCTGAACCGCTTGCTGCTGGACGGCACCATCCGCATCGGCGAAGGCGGCAAGGAAGAAACCGAAAACCTTTATGTCGGGGAGAAAGTCGGCTCCGGCGACGGACACAAGGTGGATGTTGCCCTTGTCGCGCTGGAAGGCAAAAGCATCGTTGCCCGGGGTGGCCCCTATGCCATGTCGGTGATGGCCATCGCCGAAGAAGGCGGGTTTCTGACGGTGCCTAATATTTACATGGACAAGATCGCTATCGGCCCCGGTCTGCCCGATGGCGTTGTCGATCTTGACAAGGAACCGTCGGAAAATTTAGGCGCGCTGGCCGACGCCAAGGGCTGCAAGATATCTGATCTGATCGTCTGTATGCTCGACCGGCCGCGCCATGGTGAATTGATTGCCAAAATCAGGGAAGCGGGGGCGCGCATCCGCTTGATTCTGGACGGCGATGTCAGCGGCGTTATCACCGCCAGTCAGGCCGACGCCGGTGTCGATATTTTTATGGGCATCGGCGGCGCCCAGCAAGGAGTGCTGGCGGCGGCGGCGCTCAGGGGGGTCGGCGGGCAAATGCAGGGCCGGCTGGTTTTTCGCAATGATGATGACAGGATGCAAGCCCGGGACTTGGACATGGACGACCCGGAACGTAAATATTCGGTCGAAGAAATGGCGTCGGGAAATGTTACCTTTGCTGCCACCGGGGTCACCCACAGCGCCATGCTCGAAGGGGTTCGCCATTATCAAGGCGGCGCGGTAACGCATTCCATGGTATTGCGCTCCATGACGGGATCCTTCCGGCTTATTGAATGTCATCATGACTTTATCCGCTGGTCTGAAAAATACTGATTCCAAAGAAGGTGGTGGCTTTCTCGGTGTTGAGAAATCACTGACCGGGAAATGCTGGGTCAACCGCGAGGTCGATGACCGTCAGTCCCTGGCCCTGTCGCAGCGCCTTGAATTGCCCGAGATCGTCGGCCGGGTGATGGTGGCCCGCGGCGTCGGGTTGGAAGACGCCGACGGTTTCTTAAATCCGACGCTCAAGACCCTGTTGCCGAACCCCAGCACCATTACCGCCATGGATGACGCCGCCCGGCGTTTGTGCCGCGCCGTCGTGGACGGCGAAACGATTGCTATTTTTGGTGATTACGATGTCGACGGGGCGACTACGGGCGCCTTGTTGAAACGATTTTTTGGCGCCGTCGGCGGCAAGACCATGGCCTACATCCCGGACCGCATCAAAGAAGGCTACGGCCCGAATACGCTGGCGTTGATGAAGCTGCAACAGGACGGTGCCGGCATCGTCGTTACCGTCGATTGCGGGACCACGGCCTACGTGCCGCTGGAGGCTGCCGCCAAGGCGGGCTTGGACGTGATCGTCGTCGATCATCACACGCCCGAGGCGGGATTGCCCCAGGTTACCGCCATCATCAATCCCAACCGCATGGATGATGAAAGCGGGCTCGGCCAACTGGCCGCCGTTGGCGTTGCCTTTATGCTGGTCGTCGCCATTAACCGGACCCTGAGAGCTGCCGGTTGGTATCAGGATCGACAGGAACCGGATTTGACGCAATGGCTTGATCTCGTCGCGCTCGGCACGGTTTGTGATGTCGTGCCTCTGAGCGGGCTTAACCGGGCGTTTGTGGCGCAGGGGCTAAAAATAATGGCTGGGCGGCGAAATCCGGGCCTCTCGGCCCTTGCCGATGTGGCCGGTATTAGCGAACCACCGGGGACGTATCACGCCGGGTTTATTTTGGGCCCGCGCATCAACGCCGGCGGCAGAATCGGGGCGTCGGACCTAGGGACACGCCTGCTGGCCACGGATGATGTCGGTGAAGCACAGGAAATCGCTCAACGGCTGAACGAGTTGAACAAGGAACGCAGAGAGATTGAAGCCGCCGTGCAGGACGCCGCCATGGATAAAGCCGAACAAGCGGGTGAAAATCTTGGCCCGGTGGTGATCGCCGCCGGTGACGGCTGGCATCCGGGTGTCATCGGCATAGTTGCCAGCCGCTTGAAGGAACGTTTTAACCGCCCGGCCTGCATCGTTGCCTTGGACGGCGATATGGGAACCGGCTCGGCGCGCTCGGTGTCCGGGGTTGATTTGGGCGCTGCCATTATCGCCGCCTGTCAGGCCGGTATCCTGCTTAAAGGCGGCGGCCACAAGATGGCGGCGGGCTTTACGGTAGAAAAGGCGCGCCTCGGCGAATTGCAAACATTCCTTAATGAGCGGGTAGCCGACCAGGTCGGTGAACGCGGTATTCAGCCCCGCCTGCACCTGGACGGGGCGATGAAGCCGGCGGCCGCAAACATGGACTTGCTGGAACGATTGCAACAAGTCGGCCCCTTCGGCTCGGGCAACCCGGAACCGCGTTTTGTTTTACCGGCGGCCAGGCTCAGTTATGCAGCGATTGTCGGTGAAAAACACATTCGCGGCATAATCGAAGGCGAAGGCAAAAAAGGGCGCTTGGCGGCGATTTCGTTTAATAGCGTTGGCACACCGTTGGGGACGGCGCTGCTTCAAAGCGACGGTGCGCCGCTGCACATCGCCGGACGGCTTAGGGTTAATACCTGGCAGGGGCGATCGTCGGCGCAACTGCATGTGGATGATGCGGCGCCTGCTTGGTAGGATGAGCTTGGTAAGGTAGAAGCATGTTGGATAAATGGGACCATCGATTTCTGACCCTGGCTGAACATATTGCCGGTTGGTCAAAAGATCCGTCGACGAAGGTCGGCGCGGTGATCACCCATACCCGGTCCAAGCGCGTCGTTTCCATGGGTTTCAACGGCTTTCCGGCAGGCGTCGAAGACACACAGGAACGTCTTGACGACCGCAGCACCAAGTACGAGATGGTCGTTCATGCGGAACAGAACGCCTTGATGTTCGCAGGCGAGCGGGCCGAGGGTGGGACGATTTACGTGCACCCCCTGCCGCCGTGCGCTCGCTGCGCGGTGATGATTATCCAGGCCGGGATCACCCGCGTCGTTTGCGAGCAGCCGGATTTCGAGCATGAACGCTGGGGTGAGGCGGCGAAGATCGCCGATACCATGTTCCGCGAAGCGGGGCTTGAAGTTGCCTATTTGCAACCGGGCGAGAAACCGCCGGAATGAGCATCGCCATCACGCCGTTGACGGGCTCGCTTGGCGCAGAAATTTCCGGCGTTGACCTGAGCGACGTAGATGATGAAACGTTTGCCCTCATTCATCAGGCGGCCCTCGATCATCTGGTGCTGGTCTTTCATGGCCAGGACATTCCACCCGACGCCCAGGTGGCGTTCACCGAGCGGTTTGGCGCGGTGGAGCCGCATCCGTTGAAATCCCGCGTGGGCCATCCTGATTACGACGGATTGCTCGTGTTGGAGAACGCGCCCGAGCGGCGCGGCGCGCGCAACGACTTCTGGCATTCCGACATCACCTGTGCGGCAAAGCCGCCGTCGCTGTCGGTGCTGCATGCACTCACCGTTCCCGAAGGCAAGGGGGATACCATGTTTTGCAATATGTACCGGGCCTGGGACGACTTGCCGGATGATCTGAAAACCCGCCTTGACGGGCTGACGGCGGAGCATTCCGGCGAAGCCATCCGGAGCCGTAATAACGCTGCCGCCACGGACGGCAACAAAGACATCGACGTGCCGCCGCCGGAAGTCCACCCGGTCGCCCGACGCCACCCGGAGACAGGGCGCTTAGCACTTTTTACCAATCGCTTTTTCACGACGAAATTCAGCGGCATGACGGAAGAAGAAAGCGCTGTGTTGCTGGAAGATTTAGAGAAACGCGCAACGGTGCCCGAAAATATTTACCGCCACCAATGGCGGGCCGGCGACGTGCTGATCTGGGATAATCGCTGCACTATGCATTATGCGGTTTATGATTACGGCGAAGTCGAGCCCAGACGCTTACACCGCACGACGGCAGCGGGGGATAGACCGATTGCGTAATGCTTGAAGAAGAAGTCAAATCAGGCAACATGCAAAGCATCAAGGATTGCGACAGCACGAAGATCGGTTTTTACGAATTCAAATGGACAAGTTTAAACTATTCATTATTGATGACGACGGAAGTGTCGAGGCCATCTTGCAAGCATTGTTTTCGGGAGAGTCGGGATACTTCGAAATTATCACCTCAAACGATGTTGACGAAACACTTGAAAAAATTGTCACCGAAAACCCTGATTTGTGTCTGGTGTGTGACAAAGATGGCAGGGGCAACACAGAAATTATTTTGCGAGAAATCAAGGTGGCGGGTCTTAAGAATTCCGTCATTACTCTTGTCGACCCGGAACATGCTGCTGTTGATGCAGATCTTATGGCCCTTGGCAGCAAGGGTGTCATATTGCGTGATGCATCATTGGAAGTTGTTTTGCGTTATGCAGCAAACAACATCGCGGACCTTAAGAAAATTGAAGAACAGCACAGGGATGAAAAGAATGAAATGCTTCTTCAGCTTTTGGACCTGCGGGATGCCCGCGAACGGGCAGAAGAGCAATCCAGTAATTTAGTCGAATTGGCCGAAGATCTATCCATAGCCAGGGAAGAACTCGAAAAACTGAACAACGAAAAAAATAAGTTTTTCTCGATCATCGCCCACGACCTGCGCAGCCCATTTAACGTAATTTTGGGTTATACAGGCATGCTCGCGGATGGGGCTGAAACCCTTACGCCCGCCCAAGTGAAAGAATTTGCAGGAGGCGCAAATGAGGCTAGCTTGGCCGTATTTAAATTGCTGGAAAACCTTCTTGAGTGGGCGCGCTTGCAAATGGAGCGGACTGTTTCCTCGCCGATGAATGTAAAACTTGGTGGAATTGTCGATAAAACGGTCGAACTTCTTTCTTCAGTTGCCAATGATAAAAACATAAGACTGGAAAGTTCCTTAACCGACGATATCGCCTATATCGATGCAAATATGATCGACGCGGTTATCCGTAATCTGGTCAACAACGCGATCAAATTCACCGAAATTGGTGGTTCCATCGCTATTACCTCACAAGATTTGGGCGACCGGCTTGAGGTACGCGTCACTGATACCGGCGTAGGGATGGAGCCGGATAAAGTGGACAATATATTTTCCCTAGCCGACAGCAATTCAGCTGCAGGCACCAAGGGGGAACAGGGTACTGGTCTCGGCCTGTTATTGTGCAAAGAACTGGTTGAACGTAATGGTGGTGAAATCTACGTAACCTCGGAACCTGGTAAAGGTTCGACCTTTGCTTTTGCTGTTCCCAAAAACGCCCCGGAAGATTAGCGCCCGCGGCACTTCGGGCCGTCGGAACTCAGCCTTCCAAATGATAGCCCGGCGTCGATTCTGAAATTTTGACCTCTTCATCCGTCATGTCTTCAGGGACGTCGGCGAACAGCGGCGTGCTCAGATAGCGCTCGCCGGTGTCGGGCAGCATACAGAGCACGGTCGAGCCTTCGGGGGCGTCTTCGCAAACCTTGAGCGCGCCGGCGAATGTGCCGCCGGCGCTGATGCCGACAAAGATGCCTTCTTTTTTCGCCAACTCCTGGCTCCAGTGTATGGCGTCAGAGCCCGTGATGGTCAGGATGCGGTCAATGACGCCCGTATCGACGGCGTCACTGGTCAGCTTGGGGATGAAGTCCGGGGTCCAGCCCTGTAAGGGGTGCGGTTTGAACGACGGGTGGCTGGCGGCGGGCGTGTGATCGGCGTTTCTTTTCTGCGCCGTGCCGCTGGTCAGCATGGGCGCGTCTTCGGGCTCGCAGACAATGATTTTGGTTTCCGGTTTTTCTTTCGCCAGAACCCGGGCGACGCCTTTCAACGTGCCGCCGGTGCCAAAACCAGTTACCCAGTAATCAAGATTTTCGCCTTCGAAATCATCGACGATTTCCTTGGCCGTGGTGCGCGTGTGCATGTCGGGGTTGGCTTCGTTTTCGAACTGGCGGGTCAAGAACCAGCCATTTTTGTCGGCGAGTTCCTGCGCCTTGGCGACCATGCCGGTGCCTTTGGCCGTCGGCGGGGTCAGCACCACATGGGCACCCAGAAAACGCATAAGCTTGCGGCGTTCGACACTGAAACTGGCGGCCATGGTAACGACCAGGGGATAGCCTTTCTGGGCGCAGACCATGGCAAGGCCGATGCCGGTGTTGCCACTGGTGGCTTCGATCACGGTCTGGCCGGGTTTCAAGGCGCCGGATTTTTCGGCTTCTTCGATCACGCCCAAGGCAAGGCGGTCTTTCACCGAACCCAAGGGGTTGAAGGCTTCAATCTTGACGTAAAGGTTGATGCCCTTCGGGGCCAGTTTACCGATTTTAACGACCGGCGTATTGCCAATGGTTCCAAGAATGTTGTCGTACTTGCGTCCCATGTTACAAATCCTCCCGTTGAATAATTTGACGTTAACCGCCTTGCTACTAATTTGGCGGGGTTCACGTTAATTTTCAACGATAAAAGGCAATTATCCCTTAAGGATTTTTTCGACCCGCTCGGCTTCAAGGCGGAAGGCTTCCGGCAT
>JAZFSL010000118.1:0-2040 GCA_036446135.1 Rhodospirillales bacterium
TCAGGCTCCATCGAACAGGACGCCGATGTCGTCATGTTCATTTACCGCGAACAGTATTACCTGGAACGCAAGGAACCGGACCAAGGCATCAAGGAGACGGCGGAACACTACCAAGGCGGTCTGCAAAAGTGGGAGGAACGCATGGAAAAAGTTCGGGGTCTGGCGGAACTTGATGTCGCCAAGCAACGTCATGGTCCTACTGGTAGGATCGATTTGCGTTTCCACGGCGCCTTTACCCGCTTCAGCGACCTGGATACCCACCACACGCCGGACGACTAAGTGTCCCCTCAAACCAACAATTCCGAACCATATGCCGGGGCCGTCCTGAACATCGACCTGGGCGCCATTCAGGCCAACTACGAACTCTTGCAAAAACGCTTCACTGGCGGAACCGTAGGGGCCGTGCTCAAGGCTGATGCCTACGGTTTGGGCGTCGAGAAAGTCGCACCGGCATTGGCACGGGCCGGCGCCCGGGTATTTTTTGTAGCCCTTCCCGAAGAAGGCATCCGATTACGCCAAATCCTCAACGACACCGGCGAGAGCGCCTTCATCCAGGCACAAATTCATGTCCTGGGCGGGTTGATGAAAGGCGCCGAAGAAGCCTACGACGCCAGCCGACTGATCCCGGTGTTGGGCAGCCTCGACGAAATCCATGACTGGAAGAATTTTTGCCACCGCATCGACGCGCCCCTGCCCTGCGACATTCATGTCGATACGGGCATGCTGCGATTGGGCCTGCCAGCGGACGAATTGGATAAGCTGGCCAGGGAACCGGCCCGCATCGACGGGCTGGACATCGTCACCGTTATCAGCC
Organism: Rhodospirillales bacterium; assembly: GCA_036446135.1. Classification (GTDB taxonomy): domain Bacteria; phylum Pseudomonadota; class Alphaproteobacteria; order Rhodospirillales; family Casp-alpha2; genus Casp-alpha2. The sequence continues at coordinate 815 of JAZFSL010000118.1, forward strand.
ACCTGGCCTGTGCGGATGAGCCTAAACACCTTAAAAACGCCGAACAACTGGCCGCCTTCATGCGAGTCCGGGAAATATTGCCCATGGGTCGGGCCAGCTTCGCCAATTCATCGGGTATCTTTTTGGGCGCCGATTATCACTTCGATTTGGCCCGTCCGGGGGTCGCGATTTATGGCCTAGGGCCGACCCAGGGCGAGCCCAATCCGATGGCGCAAGTTGTTAGATTACAAGGGAAAATCGCCCAAGTGCGTGACGTTGACAGCTTCCAGACCGTTGGCTATGGTGCGAGCCACCGGATTGAGGGGCCGGGCCGCATCGCCACCGTCTTGGCAGGCTACGCGGATGGTTATCTCAGGTCCCTCAGCAATAACGGGACTGGTTATGTCGGCAATATCCCCGTTCCCGTCGTCGGACGTGTATCCATGGACCTGATCACCTTTGATGTTTCCGAAGTCCCCCGGCACCTGACAACGCCCGGCAACATGATCGATTTAATCGGCCCCCATAATCCGGTCGAACAAATCGCTGACGAAGCCGACACCATCGGTTATGAAATCCTCACCAGCCTCGGCAACCGGTATCGCCGGGTGTATATCGGCGAATAAGGGATTGTTCATGTCGTCTCTTGTCATAAATGCCTATGACGCGCTGGTGCTTCGCAAGCCCAAACTGGTTCTAGTTCTATTGCTCTCAATTCTGGCTTTTTTCGCCTACCACACTAAAGACTTCAAGTTGGACGCATCGGCCGACGCCCTGTTGCTGGAAGACGACGCAGACCTCGATTTATTCCGCAAAATTCATAACCGCTATCCCACTAACGACTTGATGATCGTCACCTATACACCGGACAAGGATCTCTTTTCCGAATCAGCGTTGGAGCCGCTAAAGCGGCTGCGCGAAGAACTCAGGAAAGTCTCCATCGTGGACTCGGTGTTCAGCATTCTCGACGCGCCGTTATTCAAAAGCTCGAACGTTCCCATACAGGAATTGCTCGAAAACATTCCAAGCCTGGAGACAGACGGCATCGACCGGGACAGAGCCAAAGACGAGTTGGTCAACAGCCCCATTTACCGCGAACTCATCATCAGCGCAGATGGCCAAACCACGGCCTTGTTGTTGAGCTTGACGGAAGAAAAAGAATTCAACAGCCTGCTTAAATCCCGAAATAATATGCGCGCCAAACGGCGTAATGCGGGTCTTTCTGCGGAAGAAACAAAGACCCTGGA
>JAZFSL010000119.1:0-3956 GCA_036446135.1 Rhodospirillales bacterium
GGTCTGGCCGGGCCGGCATCACTCGCCGATGTCTCTCACCGTGTCGCCCATAGCCTCATTGGTCGTAGTTCGCGTGGCTGGGACGAGATCACCAGCGAACCGGTGGTTATTCTTCAATACGAGAAAGGCGGGCGTTTCGTTTTTGGCAGCGACAAAATCGGTTTCGAAGCCTTTCCTCACTTGGGGGCAACCGTGGGGAACGGGTATACCTATGGCGCCCTCGGCACGACGTTAAGGATTGGAAGTCATCTCCGTAAGGATTCCGGTGCGCCGAGAATGCGGATGATCACGAACGGGACGAATTTCCCCACTCCCGGCAGCTATTTCGTGTGGAATCTGTTTACCGGGGTCGAGGGGCGAATCATGGGCCATAACATCATGATCGATGGAAACTCGTTCAAGGACACGTCCGACGTCGAATCCCTCCATTGGGTGCTCGACTCTCAATTGGGCGCCGAACTGGGATGGGGCGCTTACCGGATGTCGGTGATGGGCGTCTATCGCACCAAGGAATTCAACGATCAGGAGCAAGATGACGTATTTTTGCGGGCAGGCTTTTCTGCACCCCTGTGAACCACTGTGGATGAGGTATGGCCGGTTCGTCGCCCCATTAAGTTCAAAATAGGCCTAACGTAGAACCGCCCTCCGAATGTCCGCTTTCGGGGGGAAAGCGGACATTCACACTTTGAGGGAAACATTAGAGAAGTTTACTTTTAAAGCTCCTCTACCGGAGCGACCCCCATGACCCCCAAACCCGATGCGATAACCGTCGCTACCCCCTGGACAAGGGCCAGCCGGGCCAATGTCGCCGGTTCGTTGCCGGGGATAAGAAAACGCAATTTTGCATCGTCGTTACCTTTGTTCCACAAGGCATGAAACTGGGTCGCCAGATCATTGAGATAATAAGCAATACGGTGAGGTTCGTGAGCTTCGGCGGCGTTTTCCACCATTCTGGGCCAAGCGGCCATGACTTTGATAACGTCAAGCTCAGCCGGGTCCGTCAATAAAACAAGATTTGCGCTTCCCAACGCCTTTAGAGAAGTTTTGTCGCTTCCCAGTTCATCCTCGCCATTTCGCAGAACCGAACGGCAACGGGCATGAGCGTAATGGACGTAAAAAACCGGGTTATCCCGGGACTGCTCCATTGCCTTCTCAAGGTCGAATTCCATCTGGCTGTCGTTCTTTCGGGTCAGCATCATGAATCGAACCACGTCACGGCCAACTTCGTCTATCAATTCAGCAAGAGTAACAAAAGTTCCCGCCCGCTTTGACATCCGGAGTGGTTCTCCGCCCCTTTTCAGATGCACCATTTGACATAACTTGACGTCAAGAGTGCCAGCCCCATCGCTGACCGCTTCCAGCGCCGCCAACATACGCTTCACGTACCCGCCATGATCAGCCCCCCAAACATCAATCATTGTCTTGAAGCCACGATTAAATTTGTCCAGGTGATACGCCATGTCGGTGGCGAAGTATGTCCAGGATCCGTCGGATTTTTTTAAAGGCCGATCAACCTCGTCGCCAAAGTCACTGGCCCGAAAAAGCGTTTGCGGCCGCGCTTCCCAATCATCGGGAAGCTTCCCCTTTGGCGGCTCCAACACGCCTGTATAAATCAGCCTTTTATCTTCAAGGGTTTTGTAAACCGCATCGACGGCGCCTTTTTCAACAAGGGACTTTTCCGAGGTAAAAACGCCATATTCGATTCCGAGGGCAGCGAGGTCTTCCCTGACTGTTTTCATCATGGCAGAAATAGCGAAGTCGCGAATTTCGGCCAGCCATTCACTTTCTTCCGCGCCAAGCCATTTGTCGCCGTCGCGCTCAGCAAGTGCTTGGCCAACATCTTTCATATAGTCGCCCGGATAAAGCCCTTCAGGGATTTCTCCGATCGTTTCTCCCAACGCTTCGCGATAGCGGAGGTAGGCTGACCGGGCCAGGGTATCGACTTGGGAGCCAGCGTCATTGATGTAATATTCACGCGTAACATCGTAGCCGACTTTTGCAAGCAAGGAAGCCAACACATCCCCGACCACAGCGCCGCGCGCGTGCGCCACATGAAGCGGGCCGGTCGGGTTGGCGGAAACGTATTCAATATTTACCGCCTCCCCTTCGCCCAGTGCTGACGCTCCATAATCAAGCCCTGTAGAGAGAATTTCCCTGAGCCGCTCATGCCAGAATGCCGCCTCGAGGCGCATGTTAATAAAACCGGGCCCGGCAATTTCCACAGTGGTAACGGAATTCATCTCTTCCAACCGACTAGCCAATTTCCCGGCCAAATCCCTGGGATTCATACCCGCTGCTTTTGACAGTACCATTGCGGCATTGGTGGTGATGTCTCCGTGTTCGGTTTCTTTGGGTGGTTCGACGGAAATTCTGCTTGAATCCATTGCGCCGGGAATTTCACCCGACGCGGCCAATTCTTCAACGGCGCGTACAACTTCGGAACGAAAATGCTGGTAAAGATTCATAGTCCTCATAACCAGGGATACTTAAGATTGAACGATTCCCCTTCCCTTGGCCTGTTGATACTTTAGTGCCAAGCATCAATCAAGGCGTGTACGCACCCACGTGTACGCACCCATTTGTCCCGCCCACGACGCCAGGGCTTGACCATAGACGCCGTCGCCTGTCACTCTTAAAATACGGATTGGGGCCAAGGAAGATAAATCAAATGGCTAAAAAAACAAAAATCGATATTAAGGCGTTCAAAAAACGTCTGACGGAAATGCGCAAGTTGGTTGAGGAACTTTCCGAGGTCACCGAAGAAGCGCGCCAACCCGTTGAACTTGACCAAACCTCGGTCGGACGATTGTCTCGAATGGACGCCTTACAAACCCAGGCAATGCAATTGGAAACGGAACGACGGCGAAGCATTGAAATTCTGCGCATTGATTCAGCGTTGCAACGGATTAGCGAAGGTGAATTTGGCTGCTGTATCAGTTGCGGCATCAAGATCGAACCAAAAAGGCTGAACAATGATCCGACGGCGCCAACCTGTTTTGACTGTGCAGAAATGTCAGAAGGTTAATTCGCCCACTTCATTAAGTGCGGTGGCGCCACCAAAAATCCTTGTTGATGGAAAAAACCGGCAGAGCGTTTTATGCAGCCTTTAGCGGCACGGAAGCGATAACCAGTACGGCAAGCGCCAAGGCACCCGCCGACAATCCGAATCGTATGAATCCTTTTAATCACATCATGTATCAAATAATAAGCCGAAATACGCGGCGCTAATTATGACTTTCATTGCCAAACCAACAATTGCTAAAAAGAAGTCCTCTGCCAAAAGGCTAGGGTTTGCGCGGGGTAGGGGTGGTGCCGCCTGGAGGATTCGAACCCCCGACCCCGTGATTACAAATCACGTGCTCTACCAACTGAGCTAAGGCGGCTTATTGGAGATTGGCCAGTATACTCATGCAAGCAGGGCAATAAAGTCCCGCCTGATCATCCGCCTTCCCGTTTCAATTCATATAAGGCGATAGCCGCCGCCGTCGAAACATTCAAGCTTTCGACCCTGTTTATAATCGGGACACGGACAAAAAGATCGCACTGATCCCTCGTCAACCGGCGAAGGCCGCCTCCCTCCGAGCCAAGAACGAGCGCGACTTTTCCCGTAAGATCTGCTTCGGCCAAGGTTTCCTTGGCTTTTCCGTCCAGGCCAACACACCAATAGCCGGCTTCTTTAAGAATATTCAGGGCCCGGGAAAGGTTGACGGTGCGCACCATTGGGATCAAATCTGCCGCCCCCGAGGCGGCTTTGCAAAGGGTTCCTGTAACCGGTGGCGCATGGCGGTCTTGAACAATAACGCCGCAGGCGCCGAAGGCGGCGGCTGAACGCAAAACCGCGCCGATATTGCGGGGGTCTGAGGCCTGATCAAGGATGACAATGGTCCCATCCTTGCGAACAAGGTCTTCAAGCGAAACCTCAGGCAAGGTCCCGGCGAGAATGGCAATTCCTTGAT
>JAZFSL010000120.1:0-4294 GCA_036446135.1 Rhodospirillales bacterium
GCCTCCACCGCCATCGAGCGGGCTTCTTTCTCAAACCCGGCGGCACGAAGGCTGATCAGCACTTGGCGCAACAACAGAGGATCGGCTGCGGCAGGCCCGCCTTCTCCCAGCGCCAGCAAAGCCAGCAACACCGTTTCGGCGACGCGTTGCCTTTTTTTCTTTTCCTGGCCTTGCATCTCATCAGGACTGTTGAACAGGCCGCCGTCAGACGTAATTTCCCCCGATTGAGCACTCGCCTGCGGGGCTTTCAGGGCGCCTTTCCTGGAAGCTTCCGTAGCCTCTAAAAGGCGATACCAAAGGGCCGGATTGGGCATGGAAACCGCCTTGCGGCCGGTTCCTGTGACCAGATCTTCCCAGGATTTCGCCGGTACGGGTTCTCCAATGGCGTCAAACAAGGAATACAGCAAGCCCGCATCGGCGATGGCGTTTGGGCGTTTTTTTGCCGTATTCCACCAGATGGAGAATTTATCCGTCGTCCAGTCATCCGCTTCCCTGGATCCCATTAACCGAACGATGGGCATCAACTGGTCCAGGGACTGGGACGATTCCCTGTTGAAAAGCCCGCTGGCGCGGATCAGGGCGAACCATGCTTCGGCGGCAATGGTTTCGTTATTCAGCAACAAAGCGCGAACAGCTTCCGGGGCAAACCACAATAATTCCGCCGACGGTGGGGTGTTTTTAAGGACCGGCATGAAAACCCGCACGACAGAAGCATATCGCCCCTCTTTGCGGCCAAGCGCCAGCGCCCGGGCGACAACTTCGGCTTGCGCCGTGGGCACCGTTTGAATCAGGGACGTATGGTACAAAAGGGCCCGCGTCATGGGACCGCCTTCCGCCTCGGCGCGGGTCAGGGGGTTGGCAAGGTCGCTTTCCGAGAACTGGATGCTGGTGTATAGCTGGCGCAAGCTATCGACCGGCAACGCGCCGGCGGCCTCGGCCCGTTCGGCCGCCTCCAAACGCAATTCTACCGGCGCATTGGGACTGACGGCAATGGTCCTGAGCACACCCGGGCGGTTCGACAAAATAACATCAGCCGGAAGCGTCGCCCGGGCCACCCTGGCCATGGCCAAATGCAACGGAGTTGGGTCTTTGAGCGAATCGATGGTGACCGGCTCCCCCGCTGCCAGCGCCTCAATCAGGGTGAAAAAGACTTCATCCTTTTCACCCGTCTCACGCATGATGGAAACTCCAAGTGACGCCTTGCCGTGTTCACCGGCCAGGGACTGACAAAAAAGAAACGCTTTTTGCCAATAGGGAATATTTTGGTCCCTGACCTGGCCGCCGGCCAAAACGCAGGCCCGGGCGTTGTCGTTAGCCATAAACCGGGTTTCGGTTTCGACCCTGACGAGTTCTTTGTTGGTGGCCCGGCCCGGCGTCGCATTAAGCAGCGCATTCACCGCCACCATATCGCCCATGGCGGCGAGCAATTTGGTTCTGATCGCAATCAGGCTGATACCGCTTGGTTTTCCCTCAGGCACTCGGGCGATGCTCAACAGCAGCCGGCGCATAAGGTTGCGCATGCCCGCAGACGACGTACCCACCGGCAATTGCGGCAGCAGTTTTTCGACAATGGCGCGTTCCGTTCCGGCCCACATATCGGCCCCCAAGCCGCCCTGATCGGCGGTTAAGGTGCCTGCCGTATCCGGCGCAATAGTTTGCAGGCTATCAATCTGCACGCCGCTGGACGACGATTTCGGCGTGCTGACGACCGGCTGCACCATCGCCGCTGCGGCAGGCGCGGATACCGTCGGCGGCGACCCGGTGGGCGGCAGTCCGGCAGGCGGCGTCAACTTCTGCGGCGGCGAAAGTTGAATGGGTTGGGTGGAGGGCGGTTGCTGGGCCTGGGATGGATTACTTAAACCAACCATCCCTGATACAGCCACCATGACGAGGAGGCTGATTTTCCTAGCGCGGGAAACGGTCATCTGGAAGGGTTCTTTCAACTTTTTTCACAGGCGGTGGAATATCCCATGTCGCCAGGAAAACCCCCCCGCCGACAACCGAGACGACGACCAGCAGAAAAACCAGTCTGGAAATATTTTTCATCCCTAATTCGCCTCAATTATTAATTCGAATGGGCGGCGTGGGTCATTTAACGACAGCCCATATTGTTTATGATAAGTTTCGACTATGGCAATTTTTCGGCAACCCTCAAGACCGCAGTCTACCGGCTCAGGCAAAGGCTTTCAACGGCTCTCGGTCCTTTCCGGGTGGGGGGGAAGCTTGTATTTTTTCCTTAAAGCAAGGGTGAGCAAGGGTTTCTGGAACTCTCAACCATGACCACGGACAAAGAAAAACGGTCCGAAAAATCGATTGTCCTGGTCGGACTTATGGGCGCCGGAAAAACCAGTGTCGGTCGGAATCTGTCGCAGATTCGCAATATGACGTTCATCGACGCCGATGACGAAATCGCCAAGGCCGCAGGCCGTTCCATCGAGGATATTTTTGAAGATTTCGGCGAGAATGATTTCCGTGACCTCGAGAAAAAGGTCATCCTCCGTCTTCTCGACGAAGGACCGGTGGTTCTGGCAACCGGCGGCGGTGCGTTCATGAACGCCGGAACCCGTAAAGATATCGCCAAGAAAGGGGTCTCCGTTTGGCTCCGCGCCAATCTCAATGTTTTGATCCAGCGAACCAGACGCCGGGGCGGGAGGCCTTTGCTGAAGGGCAAAAATAATAAAATTGTTCTGGAAAAGCTGATTGAAGAACGCTATCCGATCTATGCCGAAGCGGATATTATCATCGATTCCAAGGACGAAGGCCCCGAAGCTACCGCCCGGTCTATTGCCAGCCTCCTCAATACCCGCCAGGAGACACAGTCATGAGTTCCGACACCTCTACTTTGTCCGTCGATCTTGGTCGACGCAGTTACGATATCGTCATCGGTGCCGGTGTGATAAAGAAAGCCGGTGCGTTAATCAAACCGCATCTCGCAAATAACCGGGTTATCGTGATTACCGATAAAAACGTTGCCAACCATTGGCTTGGGCCTCTTGAAGCGACCCTGGACGCAGCTGGAGTCGACCATCAAAACATCGTTCTTGAGCCCGGCGAGCAGACCAAAAAATTTTCCCATGTCGAGAAACTATCGGGCCAGTTGCTCGATGCCCAGGTCGAACGTTCGACGGTGTTGATTGCCCTTGGCGGAGGCGTTATCGGCGATCTTACCGGGTTCGTCGCCGCCATCACCTTACGTGGTCTGGATTTCATCCAAATTCCGACAACACTTCTGGCCCAGGTCGACAGTTCCGTCGGCGGCAAAACCGGGATCAACACCGCCCAAGGGAAAAACCTCATCGGCGCCTTCCATCAGCCGCTTCTTGTTGCCGCCGATATTGCTACGTTGGCGACACTCCCTGCTCGCCAGAAACTGGCTGGGTATGCGGAAGTCGTCAAATACGGCCTGATCGGAGACGCTGATTTCTTCGCCTGGCTGGAAAGCAACGCAAAAGCCGTTATCGAAGGCGACGCCGACGCCACCCGTTATGCGATTCTGGAAAGTTGTCGAGCCAAGGCTGCCATTGTCGCCGAGGATGAAAAAGAGCATGGCCAGCGTGCGCTTTTGAATCTGGGCCATACCTTTGGCCATGCCCTGGAAGCGCAAGTCGGATATGGCGACAATCTCCTGCACGGCGAAGCTGTGGCCATAGGTACGATGATGGCGTTCGATTTGTCGGTGCGTATGAGGTTGTGCCCAGAAGCAGACCGGGACCGTGTACTTGAGCACTTCAAGGATATCGGCCTGCCGGTTGGGCTTGAGAGGCTTGCGGACAAAGATTGGTCGTCTGATGGGCTGATCAGCCTGATGGGCCAGGACAAAAAGGTCCAGTCCGGCGAAATGACGTTCATTTTGATGCGCACCATCAGCCAAGCCTTCATCACCCGCGACGTTCCCGAAGATGATCTGGCCGCCGTCCTTGACGGTTATTTATCCATTTAAGGTCCAGCATCGAAAAACGGTTAAATCAAAGCCTCAGTCGCAACGAGTTATTGCCCCTTAGGCTTTGGAATATAGTGGGTTTTTGCAAGCCTCTTGCGCAGCCCCCCTGTTGTTGCCCTAAACTTAAAAAAATGTGTTTCTATTGGGGAAATGTTGGAGGGAAGGGCCATGGATCGCAAGATAATGCCCGAGATCGTCAAAAAACAGACTATCAGTTCACTGAAACTGGAAAATACCGCTTTTGAAGCCGCAACCTTGATGACCACCGCCAATATCGGCGCCATTATCATTAATGATGATGATGGAAAACTATCCGGAATCGTTACCGAACGCGACATGACGCGACGCGTCGTC
>JAZFSL010000121.1:0-4260 GCA_036446135.1 Rhodospirillales bacterium
TCTCAGCAGCAGGTGCTTGCGCCCGTCGTCCAGAAGCGCCCTGGTGATCTTGTAGGGTTCCTCATCGTAGCAATTGGGAATTTCCGCAAATCCTTCGGTCTCAAGCTGTTGGGCTTGTTCCGGGCTCAATTTCTCCGGCATCAGGCCTTCGGTGAAGTCCGGCGCCGCCGCCGTGCCGACCAGCCCGGCAACGCGGTCCGGGCGGGCCAGCGCCGCCAGCAACATAATCCATCCGCCCATGGAAGACCCGACCAGAACCTGTGGGCCTTCGGTCAATTGATCCAGGACGCAAACCGCGTCGTCTTTCCAGCGCCCGATGGTACCATCCTCGAAGGCGCCCGACGACTGGCCGTGGCCGAAATAATCAAAGCGCAGATACGCCTGGCCGCGGGCCTTGCACAGCTCTTCAAGGGCTATTGCCTTGCCGCCGGTCATGTCGGACTTGAACCCGGTGAGGAAAACGACACCCGGAGTTTTTCCCGGAATTTGGTAGTAGGCGATGGTCGCGCCATCGTCCCGTGTTAGTATTTCTGGCGCTTGAACCATAGGAAGCTCTCAGGACTTAAATGAACGAAAATCCAGACCATCAAACCACCATGGCGGCGGCGGAACAACAGACGAAGTTAGAAGGTGCGACGATCCTGCAGGTCCTGCCGGCGCTTGGCGCTGGCGGCGGGGTCGAGCGCGGCACCATCGAAATCGCCGAAGCCATCGTCGGCGCCAGTGGGCGGTCCCTGGTCGTATCATCGGGCGGAGCCAGTGCCCACGCCGTGAAGCGGGTCGGCGCCGAACACATTGAGATGCCCGTTCATTCAAAGAATCCTTTTGTCATGCATGCGAACATCCAGCGTTTAGCGACGCTCATGACCGATGAAGGGGTGGATGTTATTCATGCGCGTTCCCGGGCGCCGGCGTGGAGCGCGTACTTCGCCGCCAAACGCCTGGGCGTTCCGTTTATGACCACGTTTCACGGCACCTATTCCGCAGGTAGCGCCCTGAAACTGAAGTATAATTCCGTCATGACCCTGGGCCAGTGCGTCATCGCTATTTCGCGCTTTATCGGCGCCCATGTACATCAGAACTATGGTGTGCCTTCCAGAAAAATTCGCATCATCCACCGGGGCGTCGATCTCGACCGCTTCAACCGGGCCAACGTGACGGCGGAAAGGGTGGCGGCGTTGGCCGGAAACTGGCGGCTTGGTGACGGGTTGCCGGTGATCATGCTGCCGGGAAGGCTGACCCGGTGGAAAGGTCAGACTATGTTTATCGAGGCGATCGGCAAGCTGGAACGGCGTGATATTCGCTGCCTGCTGGTGGGCGGCGATCAGGGGCGCAGGGAATACCGCCAGGAACTGGAACACCTGGTCAACAAGCATAATCTCGGTGAAATCGTTCGAATTGTCGATCATTGCGACGATATGCCTGCCGCCTACATGTTGACGGATGTGGTCGTATCCGCGTCTACCGATCCAGAAGCGTTCGGAAGGATTTTGGTCGAGGCCCAGGCGTTAGGGCGTCCCGTCGTCGCCAGCGACCACGGCGGCGCCCGGGAAACGGTGATTGAAGGCGAAACCGGGTGGCTGTTCCCGCCGGGGGACTCAGACGCGCTGGCCTCGGCGTTGAACCGAGTTTTGAATTTAGACCAGATCACCCGGGCGGAATTGGCCGGCAAGGCGACCCGCAATGTCATTGAAAACTTTTCCAAACAATCGATGTGCGATAAGACCGTGGCCGTCTACCAGGAAATCCTGCAAGACCAGAAAACTTCACAAAAAAAGGCTGGCGGGTAGATGTCGGAGATGCATTCCTCCGGAATTCTCGTCATCAAGCTGGGGGCGTTGGGGGATTTTGTGCAGGCATTGGCTCCTTTCGCCGCCATCTGCAAGCATCACGACAAGCAGCAAATTACATTACTGACGCCGCCGCCTTTCGGGGAATTTGCCAAGGCGTCGGGCTATTTTGACACGGTCTGCACCGATGCTCGGCCCGCAACATTGGACATTGCAGGCTGGTTGCGGCTGCGGCATTTTCTCCAGGGCGGCGGCTTTGGCCGCGTTTATGACCTACAAACATCTGAGCGCAGTTCTTTTTATTACCGCCTGTTTTGGCCGGGGCCTCGTCCTGAATGGTCTGGCATCGCCAAGGGCTGTTCGCACCCCCACGCCAACCCGAACCGGAACGACATGCATACGATTGAGCGTCAGGCTGAGCAGCTTGCAATGGCGGGCATTAACGACGTTCCCCCGGCGGACTTCGGATGGGCCAAAGCGGATATTTCCCGTTTCGGACTTTCCGAGCAATACGCCCTGTTGGCCTCCGGCGGGGCGGTGCACCGTCCAAACAAGCGGTGGCCTCAGCAATGCTTTGGGGAACTGGCTCAGGCCATGACGGAGAAGAATATCCAGCCGGTCTTGTTAGGCACGAAGGAAGAGGCATCTGTTATGAGTGCTATCTGCGACATTTGCCCCGGCGCCTTAAACCTTGCCGGAAAAACCGGGCTGCTCGATCTGGCGGCCCTGGGGCGGGGCGCTGTGCTTGGAGTTGGTAACGATACCGGGCCGATGCATATGTTGGCCGCCGTGGGATGTAAATCTGTGGTGCTATATTCCGGCCAATCCGACCCCGCCCTTTGCGGACAGCGAGGCCGGGATGTTACTTTCCTTCGCCGCGATGCCTTGTCGTCGCTAGCGGTGTCGGATGTTGTCGATGCGTTGGGGGTTTAATGCTGTATCTCTTGACAGACGGGCCGCTGCACGTACATTGCGGCACCCGTTTTCAGTCTCTAATAAGTGCATTTTTTAAATGGTTGCCATAACCCTTCCCGACGGTAGCGAACGCAAGTTCGACGGCCCCGTAAGCGGCGCGGACGTTGCCGCCGATATAGGTCCCGGCCTGGCCAAGGCAGCGCTGGCCGTGCGCGTCGATGGTACGCTGAAGGATTTGAACGTCATCATCGAGACGGATTCTGACGTCGCCATTATCACCAGCAAGGACGAAGACGCCCTGGAACTGCTGCGCCATGACTGCGCGCATGTCATGGCCGAAGCGGTGAAAGAGCTTTTCCCTGATACCCAGGTGACCATCGGCCCCAACATCGAAAACGGCTTTTTTTACGATTTTGCCCGAGATACGCCTTTTGTCCCCGATGACCTGGGGAAAATCGAAGCGCGTATGCATGAAATCGTCAAACGTGACGAGGTCATCACCCGCGAAGTCTGGGATCGAGCCGAGGCGATCAAGTTTTTCAAAGATGCGGGCGAACACTACAAAGCCGAGATTATCGATGGTATTCCTGGCGATGAAGAGGTTTCGCTCTATCGCCAGGGGGATTTTATCGATCTGTGCCGGGGACCGCACCTGCCCAGCACTGGAAAACTGGGCAAGGCTTTTAAACTGACCAAGCTGGCCGGGGCCTATTGGCGGGGCGATTCCAATAACGAAATGCTGCAACGGATTTACGGCACCTGCTGGGCCGACAAGAAACAACTCGCCGCCTACCTTCACATGATCGAAGAAGCAGAAAGGCGCGATCACCGCCGCCTCGGTCGGGAAATGGCCCTGTTTCATCTGCAAGACGTCGCCGTCGGTTCGATTTTTTGGCACCCCAAGGGCTGGACGCTGTATCGCACGGTTCAGGATTACATGCGCGCCCGCCTGGAAGACGGCGGTTATGTCGAGGTTAACACGCCGCAGTTGGTCGATCGTGGCTTGTGGGAGGATTCCGGTCACTGGGAGAAATTCCGCGAAAATATGTTCATTGCCGAAGTCGACGAAAGTCGTGGCGGCGGCGAAACCCATGCGGATGGCGAGGTTGATGCCGGGGCCAGTTCCAATACAAAATTCCTGGCGTTAAAGCCCATGAACTGTCCGTGCCACGTGCAGATATTCAAGCAGGGCATCACCAGCTATCGGGACCTGCCGATCCGCATGGCCGAGTTCGGGTCGTGCCATCGCTATGAGCCTTCCGGCGCGTTGCACGGTCTTATGCGGGTGCGTGCCTTTACCCAGGATGACGCCCACATCTTTTGCACCGAAGATCAGATCGAGGCGGAAACCAAGATATTCATTGAATTGCTTGCCTCTATTTACAAGGATTTCGGCTTCGGGGATTTCGTCGTCAAGTTTTCTGACCGCCCTGAGGTGCGGGCCGGGTCCGACGACGTTTGGGACCGCGCCGAAAAGGCCTTGATGGATGCTACCATCGCGGCCGGCGTCGAGTTGGTCATGAACCCGGGCGAAGGCGCGTTTTATGGGCCGAAG
>JAZFSL010000122.1:0-5419 GCA_036446135.1 Rhodospirillales bacterium
CTTGATCTTTCCTTCGCGGGCCAGTTCCAGGCTGGCGGCAAAGGTCGAGGCCAGGGCCGAACGCGCGATCAGCCCTTCCAAAAGTCCTTCCGGCAGAAACTGCCACAGGGTTTCCCAGTCGGGCGTCAATCCCAAAAGCGATTGCAGGCGGGTCAGGGCATCTTCGACGCTATAAACCTGAACCGGTTGAATATGAAGGGTGCCACCGTGGACGCGGAGTTTTTGATCGCCATAGGCTTTCAGCAGATCGAAAAGCGTTACCTCGATTACCGGATTAACCAGGGCCTTGAAGAATTCCGGTTGACCACGGGAAAAGAAATCACGCCGCAATTGCGCGCGCCCCATCAGTTGCTGCCCGGCGTTTTGCATGGCTTCCAGGCGTTGTAGTTGGAATGCCAGGGCGGCGGCCATTTGCTCGCCGGTCGGTTCGTCTTCTTGATCCAGGTCGGGCAGCAGCAAGCGGGATTTCAGAAACGCCAGCCACGCCGCCATGACCAGATAATCGGCGGCCAGTTCCAGGTTCGACTTGCGGGCCTCGGCGACAAAGGCGAGGTATTGGTCGGCCAGTGCCAGAATGGAGATGCGCGTTAAGTCCAGCTTGTGCTCACGCGCCAGCGTCAGTAGCACGTCGATGGGGCCTTCATAGCCGTCCAGGTCGACGACGAACCCTTCACCAGAAACAGGTGCGTCGATATCTTCGTTAAAAGTATCAATTTCGTTCATTGTTGTCCTTAACCATGCCCGGTGAGCATGAAAATCATGTTCATAAGATACTCCGTCGGCGCCCCGACAAGCCACCAGAACACGTTCAAATCCACGCCTATTTTTGCACCGATCCAGGGCAAGATAAACACACCGCCCAGAACGATAAGGATTCCAGCCCTTTCCAGCTTGGCCAGCTTTTGTCCCCAACTACCGGGTAACAGCCCTACGGCGACCCGGCCGCCATCCAGAGGCGGGATAGGCAACATATTAAAGACGCAAAGCAGCATGTTGATTCGCACCGCATTAATCAGGTTATGCCCCGTCCACCGGTACAAATCGCCGGACAGCCACACCAATCCGTGCACCAAAAGCGCCGCAATAACCGCCAGCAAAAGGTTCGAGCCAGGACCGGCCAACGCCACCAGCACCATATCACGGCGCGGTTTGCGAAGCGCCGCGAAATTCACCGGCACCGGCTTGGCAAAGCCGAACATCATGCGCCCGCCCGACGCAAACAATAACATCGCCGGCATTAACACCGTCCCGAACGGATCGATATGCTTTAAGGGATTGAAACTCACCCGCCCCAGCCGATGGGCGGTGTCGTCGCCCAGACGCCAAGCCGCCCAGCCGTGCGCCGCTTCATGAAACGTCACCGCAATCAGCACCGGCAACACCCATATGGAAAGGGTATAGGCAAGTTGGTTCCAGTCGGTCATGCCAGTTCTGCCTTTATGAGTATTTCATTCAGTCGCTTGAGCGCGGCGGCGGCATCAAATCCAGTAGGGTCTCCCCGCATAGCTTCCCCTTTGGCCAGACGGGCAGCGGTTTCCGGGCTGACATTTCCGACCCCGACAGCCGTATCTTGCATCTCCGCCATATCGCCGGAACAATGGAGAGCCAGATCACACCCGGCGGCCAGCACGTTCATAGCTTTTTGCTCGAAACTTCCAACAAGTGCTTTCATGCCAATGTCATCCGATAACAAGACGCCGTCAAATTCGATTTGGCCGCGAATACTATCGGTGATAACCCGGTGCGACGTCGTCGCCGGTTGATCTTTGTCTAACGCCACATAGACAACATGCGCCGTCATCGCCCAAGGCATCTCTTTCAAGGCCTGAAAGGGAATGAAATCGCTGGCCGCCAGGTCGGCTTGGGACGCTTCGACGAGGGGCAGTTCCTGATGACTGTCCACCCCAGCCCGGCCGTGGCCGGGAATATGCTTGATCACCGGCAGCACGCCACCGTCCAGAAAGCCTTGCGCCGAGGCCCGGCCCAGGGTGCTGACGGTGGCCGGGTCCAGGCCCAACGCCCGGTCACCGATAATGTCATGGGCGCCGGGGACGGGAACGTCGAGGACGGGGGCGCAGTTGACGTTGATGCCCAATTCCACCAGTTCGGCGGCAATGATTTGTGAATTCAGGCGAATGGCTTCCTCTGCCAGGGACATATCCTGGTCTGCCAGGGCAGAAAACGCCGCCCCCGTCGGCGCGGCCCGCCATTCGGGTGGTTTCAGGCGCTGCACCCGTCCGCCTTCCTGGTCGATCAATATGGGCGTCGCGTCACGCCCGGTGATATTTTTAAGGCCTGATACCAGGGCCGAGACCTGCGCCCGGTCGCGACAGTTTCGTTCAAACAGGATAAAGCCCAGCGGGCGCGCCTCGGCGAAGAAACGCTTTTCTTCCACGCTTAAGCTTAATCCCCGGCAGCCAAAAATCACCGATGAAGGATCGTTGGTATCCACCCTTTACTGACCCGGCCTGATGATCAGGCAACCGATTTTGCGATTTGCCAACTGCGTGCAAAGACTGCGGGCGGCGGCTTCATCTTTCAGCGGCCCGGCGCGCAGCCGGTAATAAACTCCCCTGGCAGCGCCCAAATCCGCCTTGGTAACGGTCAGGCCAAGATCTCCCAACAGGTCCAGGTTCTTGATTCTCAATCGCCGCCATTCATCCCTGACCCCTTGCGTTGAGCGGGCCGCGGCCAGTTGCACCAGATACACCCGGCTTCGGGCAATGGGGGCGGGTTTCGGCGCGGCAAAGGGTTTCGGCGCGGCGACAGGCTTCGGCGCGGTGACGGGTTCCGGCACCGGCGCCAATTTAGGCGGCGCCGCCAATTTTGGTGCAACGAGTTTCGGGGCCGGTTTGGCAATGCTCCTGGGAACTTCGGCGTTCGGCGCCTGGGGTGGTGGCGGCGGCGGTGGCGGCGGACGTTTCGCCGTCTTAACGTCTTTCAGCGTCGGCACCTTGGCTACCGGCTTTGCCACAGGCTTGATTTTTGCCACAGGCTTAATTTTTGGCCGTGGTTTCGGGGCTGGCTTGGAGACAGGTTTTTCAGCCGCTTTCGCTTTCAGAGCCGGTACGGCCACGGGCTTGGGCAGCGGTTGTTCGGCGCTCGGCAAAAGCCGTTCCGGGCCACGGTTTTGCGCTGCCCCCTCGCTAGTCGTGCCGGCGCCCGAAGAAGGGCTTTGCATGCGGTTATAGACCAGCTTGTCGCGGTCCGGCACCCGAAGCCCGCCGGGATTGTCCGGACGCACCTTCACCGGGCCAGGCGCCGCCTTGATCAGGGGCACTCCCTTCTCGCCGCCGGTCCATAATTGGTCCAGACGGTCTCCATAGACCGCCCACGCTCCGGCCCCGCCGCCAGCCATAATCAACACCAGGGCAAAACGCAGACCACCGCCCTTTTTTGCCGGAACGGAACTTACCGGTTCGAACTCCAATGCATCGGACGCGGTGACCTTGATATCTATTTTGCCGGGAAACTCCATCACGAGGTTCTCGAGCGCAGATCATAGAGCCGCCGGTGTTCATCGAGGGCGAAACGATCGGTCATACCGGCGATGTAATCGGCAATGACCTGGGCCGTGATATCATCGCCTTCGCCGGCCAGCTTGGCCCGCCAATCGGTCGGCAGGCATTCGGGTTCTTGCATAAAAATGGCGAACAGTTCGCGGACAATCCGCCGCGCCTTGGAGGTCATTCGATTGAGCCGGTAATGGCGGTACATGTTATCGAACAAAAACGTCTTCACCGCCTTTTCCTTTTCCGCCATGGGCGGCGAAAAACCGGCGACGGCATGGCCGAGATTGCGGATATCTTCGGGCGAGGTAACTTTCGCTGCCCCCAGACGCCGCCGGGTTTCGGCCAATAGGTCTTCGACCATTTCACCGATCAGACGGCGCACGGCCTCGTGAATAATGCGTGATGGGTCGAGGTCCGGGTATTCTTTTTGAACGGCGGCAAAAATGGGGCCGGCCAGGGGAACGTCGGCCAGATCCTTGACCGTATACAACCCGGCGCGGAGGCCGTCGTCAATGTCGTGGTTGTTATAGGCGATGTCGTCGGCCAGGGCCGAAACCTGAGCCTCGGGACCGGCATACGTATCGAGTTTCAGATCCTGCAAGTTTGCATAATCAGAAATAACCCTGGGCAAGGGTGTATCCAGCGGCCCGTTATGTTTAACCACACCTTCAAGCGTTTCCCAGCTCAGGTTCAAACCATCAAACCCGGCATAACGTTCTTCCAGGCGGGTCAACACGCTTAAAGATTGCGCGTTGTGATCAAACCCGCCATATGGCGCCATGACGTCTTTCAGGGCATCCTCGCCGGCGTGTCCGAACGGCGGATGGCCCAGATCGTGCGCCAGCGCCAGCGCCTCGCCGAGATCTTCGTTAAGGTTCAACGACCGGCAAACGGATCTGGCGATTTGCGAGACTTCCAATGTGTGCGTCAGCCGGGTACGGTAATTATCACCTTCATGATTGACGAAAACTTGAGTCTTGTATTCCAGGCGGCGGAAGGCGGCGGAATGGACAATACGGTCCCGGTCGCGCTGAAAACACCGCCGGGTGGCGCTTTCCGGTTCCGGGTAGAGCCGACCCCGGGTGTTTTCTTCATGACTGGCGTAGGGCGCAAGGCCCAGCGCCGATTTCAACAGTTCCATCATAGACCTGAAACTACGCCAGCCCACGTTTAGGGGCAATCGCCATATCGCAGCGGCTACTTTTTTTCGCCAAAGGTTGTACTATCAACCGGAGATCCGGAAAAAAACGGAAGGAAATCCAGTGCTTACAATCAAACGCCTGTCGTTGGACGAGGCCAAAAAACTGATTAATGCAGCAAAACGCAAGGCCGACAAAATCGGCGTTCCTATGTGTATTTCCATAACCGACGAATCGGGCAACCTGATTGCGTTCGAGCGCATGGACGGGGCCAAGGTTTTGAGCGTATCCTTATCCGCCGACAAGGCGTTTACGGCCGCCATTTCCAAACGCCCGACACACGAATACAATGAATTGTGCCAGCCGGGCGAACTGGTATTCGGCATTCACACATCATCAGGCGGGCGGTTTACCACCGTCGGCGGCGGCTATCCGGTTTTTGCCGGTAAGTCCGTGATTGGCGGCATCGGCCTGTCCGGGGGGGCAGCCGAACAGGACATGGAATGCGCCCAGGCAGCGCTGAAGGCCGTCAAAGGCCTTTGACAAAGCGCACAGACGCACTACATAAAGAGCCAGTAATTGAAGGTATGTTGAGATGCCGGACGGAAACGCCCAACAACTGACGATCACGGACTCCTGCGCCCAGCGCATCAAGGAGCTTCGCGACCTGGAGAGTAACCAGGCGCTTATGCTGCGCATCACCATTTCGGGTGGCGGGTGTTCGGGTTTTCAGTATGGCTTCTCGCTGGATGACAAAACCGCCGACGA
>JAZFSL010000123.1:0-4768 GCA_036446135.1 Rhodospirillales bacterium
AGGTTGAAGGCTTCTTGTTTGTATTCGTTCAACGGATCGCGCTGGGCAAAGGCGCGAAGACCGATGCCCTGGCGCAGGTGGTCGAGGGTCAGCAGGTGTTCCTTCCACAACTGATCGAGCAGTTGCAGCAACAGGCTTTTTTCAACACTTTGCATGACCTCCGGGCCATAATTGTTGACTTTTTCGTCGACCTTGGCATTTGCCGCCTTGGTAATCCGTTCATTGATCTCGGCGTCGGCAATGCCTTCTTCCTTGGCCCATTCGGCGACCGGCAGATCGAGCGTAAAGATGCGTAATATTTCTTCGTGCAGGGTGTCCGTGTTCCATTGCTCGGCATAGGCCTTTTCCGGAATGCATCTGGCGACCAGATCGTAGATCACCTGTTCGCGCATACCGGCGACTTCTTCGGAAACGTCTTCGACGCCCATCAGTTCCCTGCGTTGTTCGTAAATCACTTTGCGTTGGTCGTTCATGACATCATCAAATTTGAGGATGTTTTTGCGCATTTCGAAGTTGCGCGCCTCGACCTTTTGTTGGGCTTTTTCCAGTGCCTTGTTGACCCAGGGGTGGATGATGGCTTCGCCTTCTTCCAGGCCGAATTTCTGCAACATGCTGTCAATGCGTTCGGAGCCGAAAATCCGCATCAGATCGTCTTCTAGCGACAGGAAGAACTTGGATGCCCCCGGATCTCCCTGACGGCCGGAGCGACCGCGAAGCTGGTTGTCGATACGGCGGCTTTCATGGCGCTCGGTTCCGATGACGACCAGGCCACCGGCTTTAAGCACGATTTCCCTGTCGGCATCGACCTGCGCATGCAGGGCCTCGGCGGCCTTGGCGTAGGCGTCTGTGTCTTCGGGCTCATCCACCTGCTGGGCAATCATCATATCGACGTTGCCGCCAAGCTGAATATCCGTACCGCGCCCGGCCATGTTGGTGGCGATCGTGATGGAGCCGGGGGCACCGGCCTGGGCGACGATCTGGGCTTCCTGTTCGTGGTAGCGGGCATTGAGGACGTGGTGAGGGGTTTTGTTTTTATTCAATAGCTCCGAAAGATGCTCGGATTTTTCAATGCTGACGGTACCGACCAGCACCGGCTGTTTGCGGGTTTGGCATTCAGCGATCAACTCGACCAGGGCGTTATCTTTTTCCGCCATCGTCCGGTAAACTTCGTCATCCTGGTCGTCTCGAACGCAGGGGACGTTGGTCGGGATGTCGATGACCTCGAGGCCGTAGATTTCAGAGAATTCGCCGGCTTCGGTCATCGCCGTGCCGGTCATGCCGGCCAATTTTGGGTACAAACGGAAATAATTCTGGAACGTAATGGATGCTAGGGTCTGGTTTTCGTACTGGATTTCGACGTTTTCCTTGGCTTCCAGCGCCTGATGCAGTCCTTCGGAGAAACGCCGCCCTTCCATCATGCGTCCGGTAAACTCGTCAATGATGATGACCTTGTTGTCCTGGACGATGTAATCGATGTCGCGGGTGAACAAAGTGTGCGCCTTCAAACCCTGGTTGGCGTGATGAACCAGCGACACGTTGGCAATGTCGTACAGGTTGGTGCCGGTCATCAGGCCGGATTCCTGTAAAAGCTGTTCCATATGCTCCGTGCCGGCTTCGGTCAGGGCGACGGAACGGGCTTTTTCGTCTTTTTCGTAATCATCTTTAGCCAACCGGGGGATCAGCTTGTCTATAGCGGTATAAAGGTCCGATACGTCTTCGGTGGGGCCGGAAATAATCAGCGGCGTGCGGGCTTCGTCAATCAAAATGCTGTCGACCTCGTCGACAATGGCGTAGGAAAACGACCGCTGCGCCATGTCTTCAAGGCTGTACTTCATGTTGTCGCGCAGATAATCAAAGCCGAGTTCGTTGTTGGTGCCGTAGGTCACATCCGACCTATAGGCAGTCTGTCGTTCGGCATCTTCCATGTCATGGGTAATGACCCCGACGCTAAGCCCTAAGAATTTGTAGATGGCGCCCATCCATTCGGAATCGCGGCTCGCCAGATAATCGTTGACCGTGACGACATGCACGCCGTCGCCGCCAAGCGCGTTCAGATAGACCGGCATGGTAGCGACCAGGGTTTTACCCTCGCCGGTTTTCATTTCCGTAATCATGCCACGGTGCAAAACGATGGCGCCCAGGATCTGGACATCGAAATGGCGCTGGCCGAGGGTTCGTTTGGCGGCTTCGCGCACGGTGGCGAAGGCATCGACGAGAAGATCATCGAGCTTTTCACCGGCTTGCACCCGTTCCTTTAACCAAGGGGTGCGGGCGCGAAGTTCTTCATCGCTTAAAGCTTCCAAAGACGGCTCAAGCGCGTTGATGGCGTCAACGTCCTTGCCAAGTTCTTTCAAAAAGCGCTCGTTGGCGGAGCCAAACAGGCGCTTGGCGATGGCTTCGAACATTCCGTAATTTCCTAGAATTTAGCTGAGGCCAAAAACCTTAACGGCGACTGTATAAACAGCCGCCGACGTTCGCAAAAGAGATAGAGTCCCAATAGGGCCGTGTCAATGCACCGGGGGGCAAAAACAGGTGGTCTTGCGCCCCGGGCTGCACTTGTCCGCCCTTGTCCTTGAAGAATGAATATACTCTATTCCATAAAATGGATACATTGCCGGTCTTCGATAATTCGAGCGATCTAGCGGAACCGAAAAAGATAAGGAAAATTCTATTATGCTTTCGCGTTATGCTTCCGCCGCCGTGGCGGCTCTTGTGGTTTTTGCTATTGGCGGCAATGCCGTGCCGGCTGAAGAGAATCCCGTGGTGGCCGTAGTCAACGGTCATAAAATCCACCTCACCGACGTCAAGGATGCCCACGGGCGGTTGCCGCAGAAATATAAACAGGTTCCGTTCGACACCATTTACCCCGGTCTTATCGACAGCCTGATCGATGTCCGGCTGGTCGCAGCCGATGCCCGGCGCCAGAAATTGCAAGAAAGCCAGGAGTTCAAAGATCAAATGGCGCGGATCGAGGAACAAATCCTGCAGCGCATGGCCCTGACCCAGGTCATGAAAGCGAAGGTCACGGACAAGCGAGTCAAGGCGCGCTACGAGAAAGCTTCCAAGGAATTGGCCGGCGCCGAACAGATCAAGGCGAGCCATATCCTGTTGAAGACGGAAGACGAAGCCAAAAAGGTTATCGAGGAACTTAAAAAAGGCGGGGATTTCGCGAAGCTGGCAAAAGAAAAATCGACCGGCCCATCGGCGTCTGAAGGCGGCAGCCTCGGGTTTTTCGGCAAGGGACAAATGGTCCCGGCCTTTGAGAAAACGGCTTTTGCCCTGAAGAAAGGCGCCTTCACCGAGAGCGCCATCAAGACGCAGTTCGGCTGGCATGTTATCAAGATCGATGATCGCAAAAAAAACGTCGTTCCCGGCTTCAAGGAAGTTGAGCGGAATATGCGGAATGAACTGTCCCAGGAAGCGGGAACCGCTTATATTGGCAAGCTTCGCAATGCAGCCGACATCACCCGGTTCAACGCCGACGGATCGGCGAAAAAGGACAGCGAGCCGGCGGCCAAAAAATAACCCGAGGCAGGGTTTCCTGCTTCACTCCGATTTGCGGGTAAAGCAGAGCAGAACAGAACCATGTGCGCAAAACCGTCTTCATCTCTTGTTTCGCCGCTGGCGCCCAAGACATTTCCGGATATGCCTGAAATTCCGGGGGTTCGGGTTGCGGCGACCTGCGCCGGCTTGAAAAAAAGCGGCAAGACCGACCTGTTGCTGGTCGAAATGACCCCCGAAACAACTGCGGCTGGGGTTTTTACCCGCTCGTTGACCTCGTCAGCCCCGGTGCGTTGGTGCCGCAAGGCGTTGAAGGGCGGCCCCGGCGGCGCCCAGGCCCGGGGTCTGGTCGTCAATTCGGAAAACGCCAATACTTTTACCGGGCATGCAGGGGAACAAGCAGTGGAACGGATCGTCGAGGCCGTTGCCGATTTGCTGTCGTGCCGGCCGAGCAGGATTTTCACCGCGTCCACTGGGGTCATCGGTCAACCGCTTGATGATGACAAAATCATCGCTGCCCTGCCGGAACTGCAAGTGGCGCTTGCGCCTGATTCCTGGGATATGGCGGCAAGGGCGATCATGACCACAGACACATTTCCGAAAGCCGCCACCCGGACAGCCGAGATCGGCGGCGTGCAAGTCACGATCAACGGCATTTCCAAGGGCTCGGGCATGATCCATCCCGACATGGCGACGATGCTGGCCTATGTGTTTACCGACGCCAGCCTGCCGGCCGGTATATTACAAGAACTTTTGCAAGAAGTCGTCGACAAATCGTTTAATGCCATCACCATCGATTCCGATACCTCGACCAGCGATTCCCTGATGCTGTTTGCCACCGGCGCCGCAGAAAACTACCCGCCGGTCCATGCCTTCGACGATGCGGCGCTTGATGACTTCAAGGCCCAGCTTTTGGACCTGTGCATCGATTTGGCGCATCAGATCGTCCGCGACGGAGAGGGCGCAACGAAATTTCTCACCATCACCGTCGATGGCGCCGAAACCGACGCGGCGGCAAAGCGCATCGCGCTCACCATTGCCACCTCGCCGCTGGTCAAAACCGCCGTCGCCGGCGAAGACGCCAACTGGGGCCGCATCGTCATGGCCGTCGGCAAGGCGGGCCAGCAGATCGATACGAAGAAGCTGGCCATTTCCATCGGCGGCGTCGCCATTGCCGAAGACGGCGGGCTGTTAGCCGGTTATGATGAAACGCCAGTGGCCCTGCATATGAAGGGCCAGGAAATCGACTTTCACGTCGATGTCGGGG
>JAZFSL010000124.1:0-7639 GCA_036446135.1 Rhodospirillales bacterium
TCCTGCCCGACGACATGGCCAGCAAACAGGACTTACTGGATTACGGCGCCCGCGTCCGCGACCGCTTCAATCAGTGGTGGGAAACGGCAGGACGCGACACTGATTTCGAGCAGCCCGGCAACGTCTACTACGGAAACGTCAGCCTGCATGAAGTCCTGGAACGGACCGGCTGGCATTCCGGCCAACATACACGCCAAGTGATGCTGACCCTGACAAAGCTGGGCATTACCCCCGACAACCCCCTGACGGATGCCGCTTTTGCCGGGCTTCCCATACCGATCAACATCTGGGACAACGAAAAATCATGGGACGGCGCCCTAAAATAACCCGCCACTTTTGTACGCTCCTGACCGGCGCGGTAATTGCGGTGCTGGCCGTTTCGGGCGTTTCCGCTGCGGAGCAAGCTGCCCTGCCCAGGCCGCCGTCGCATTTCATGGTAGAAGCCGGTGCCCGGTCCCTTAACCAGCCGCCGCGCCCGTCCGACGCCCCCGAAGTAAGCAACTGGTGGTATTACGATGTTATATTGCGGGAAACCTCGGGACGCACCGGGATTACGCTGAGCGGATGGACAAAGTGTTATACGACCAAGGATGATACCGGCTGTGAAAAAGTCAGAAACAATTTCCAGCACCTGTTCGCCACCGACCGTATCCCGCCCGGCGGCACGCTCAAGCTTAAAAAACCGGCCTGGGTTTGGGCCGACAAAAATGGCGACACCTTCAAGATCGAGGCAACTTACTGGGGCAGGGACGACGACGGCAACGAGGTCAAGAGCGGCTACCGGTTCACCATCAAGTCCGACTGAAGTCGCAAGCAATCACCAGATATTCATTCAAACGGGGAGAACGACGTGAATATCAATTTAGGCGGGCGCAATGCCCTCATTACCGGCGGCAGCCTCGGCATCGGGCTGGCCATCGCCAAACGTTTTGCCAAATCGGGCAGCAACGTCGCCATCGTCGCGCGCCGCCAGGAAGTCTTGGACCAGGCATTAAACGAAATCACGGCCGAGACTGATACCAACGTCATCGCCATTTCCGCCGACATCAGCACTGCCGACGGCTGTGCGCACGCCTTCAAAACCGCCGAAGACGGTCTCGGCCAGATCGACATCCTGGTCAACAACGCCGGCACGTCGACAAAAGGCCCGTTTGAAAGCATTTCCGATGACGTCTGGCAGGACGATCTGGACCTCAAGTTGTTCGCTACCATCCGGCTTTGCCGGCTCACCCTGCCGGGGATGAAGCAACGGCGCTGGGGCCGGGTTATTAATGTCCTCAATATCGGGGCCAAGGCACCGCCCGCCGAAGGCGCGCCGACAGCCATCAGCCGCGCCGCCGGCTTGGCGTTGACTAAGGCCCTGGCCAACGAATACGCGCCCGCCAACGTGCTGATCAATTCCCTGCATGTCGGGCGCATTCGCTCAGACCAATGGGTCCAGCGCCATGCCAAACAAGGTGGCGATCAATCGCTGGAAGATTTCTACGCCGAGATGGGCAAATCCATTCCCATTGGCCGCCCCGGACGGGCAGAGGAATTCGCCAACATGGCCTGCATCTTGGCATCCGATGAAGGCGGCTACGTCACCGGAGCGGCGATCAATGTCGATGGCGGCCTGAGCCCCGTAGTTTAAACCATGAAAGCCTGGGAAATCGTTGGCGAAGACGGCATCGACGGCCTCGTCTTGAATGAACGCCCTTTGCCCGAGCCCGGCCCCGGCCAGGTGCTGGTCAAGGTCTCGGCATCGTCGATCAACTACCGTGACTTATCCACAATCCTCGACCCCGCCGCCCGCGCCATCCCCTATCCGCGCATTCCCAACTCGGACTGCGCCGGAACCATTACCGGGCTCGGCGACGGGGTGACGGATTTCAAGCAAGGCGACCGAGTCATGGGGTGCTTCTTCCAGAACTGGATAGACGGCACCATCACGCCCGAGGCCATGGCCTCGGCCATGGGCGGCGCCCTTGACGGGGTGTTGGCGGAATATGTCGTGCTGGAGCAATCCGGCATCGTCGCTACGCCCGATTACTTGAACGACGAGGAAGCCGCGACCCTGCCCTGCGCCGCCTTGACGGCATGGAACGCTGTCGGCGGCGCGCACCCGGTGCAAGACGGCGATATCGTCTTGTTGCTGGGAACGGGCGGCGTTTCCGTTTTCGCGCAACAGTTTTCGAGCATTCTTGGAGGCAAAACCATCGTCACCTCGTCGAGCGATGAAAAGCTCGCCCGCATCCGCGACCTGGGCGCCACAGAGACGATCAATTATGCAAACGATGCCGACTGGGAAAAAACCGTTCTTGAAATGACAGACGGTCGGGGCGTCGACCGCGTCGTCGAGGTCGGCGGGCCGGGGACGCTGCAAAAATCCATTACAGCGGTGCGCGTCGGCGGCAAGGTCCAGTTGATCGGCGTGCTGACCGGAGGCACCGGCGCCATTCAGCCGGTCGATATCATGCGCAAATCCGTCACCGTCCGGGGCATCTATGTCGGCTCGCGGAATCTGTTTCGGCAAATGAACGAAACCATTTCCGAACACGCCCTGCGCCCGGTGATCGACTGGACCGCCGCCTTCGCCGACGCCAGGGCCCCCTATGACAAAATGAAAAGTGCTACGCACTTCGGCAAGATCGTCATCAGTCTTGAAAAATAAAAATACCTAACGGATAAACTGCTTCACAAAATCGCCGCCGAGACCGATGGCTTCGAAATGCTCGCGGCACGCCTTGATACGGTCGAATACGTCGGTCGTTCCTGTGGCGTTTCCGTCCTCGTCACAATAAATGACGGCGCCGGTGTTGTGGAACAAGGTGATCATTTCTTCACAGTCTTCATCGACGACAAGCGTGTGAATATCGCCCGGCGGCTCATACAGGTAAGAGCCCGCCTTGGCGAGCCAATCGCGTTCCAGATACCGCCACGACCCCTTGATGACAAAGCCATGCACTGGGGCCGGATGGCGGTGACGGGAAATCACGCCGCCGCCCCTCACCTTTAGCAAATGCACCCAGTAGCCGTGCGATGCGTTGAGGCACAGCGGCCTTGACCAGCGCCCCGGCGATAACGGCACCCAAAGCCGCTCGTCGTCTTTGGCAAAGGCATCGGAAAAGAATATCTCGTCCAGCATGTCCGTCGGCTGCGGGCCGTCATAGGGTTTGAGCTGCTCGTTTTCATTCATTGCCTTGGCCCTCCGTTACCGCTTCCGACAGCTCTTTATACATGACCACGGCATCAACATAACCGACAGAAGCATCATTGAAAGCACCCGGCAGGACACCAATTTCATCAAAGCCCATGCGCGTCCACAACCGCCGGGCGCCTTCGTTGCCGGCGACGACCAGGTTGTACTGCATGGCGCGAAAGCCCAGGCGCCGGGCTTCTTCAAGTGAATGCTCGCACATCGACTGACCGACCCCCTGCCCCCGGGCCGACCCCGCCACCATGTATCCGGCGTTACAGACATGCGAGCCCAATGGAGGCTGGTTGGGCTTCAGGTAATACGTGCCGACGACCTTGCCATCCAGAAGCGCCGCATAGGTCGCTTGCGGGATATCCAGCCACAGGCGTTTTGCTTCCGCTTCGTCCGTATCCGGCGCATAGGGATAGGTATCCCCGGCCTGCACAACCTCCCAGAATATTTCCCAAACACCCGGCCAATCGGCGTCGCTGACTTGTCTGATTTCCATTGTCGGAGTTTGAGGATAAAATCCCGTAACGGCAACGGCATAAATAGCCCTAATTTATTTGGAGGACACACCATGGCCATGCAGGCACGCGTTAAATGGGTCGAGGAGCGAACCTTTCTCGGGCGGTCCGGCAGCAATCATTCCGTCATCATGGATGCGGACGCAGACGGCGGCGGCAGGAATGCCGGTATCCGACCCATGGAAATGCTGCTCCTCGGCATGGGCGGCTGCACGGCCTATGACGTGGTTTCGATCCTGGAAAAAATGCGCCAACCCGTAGAAGACTGCGTCGTCGAGGTCGAAGCCGAGCGCAGCGACGATGACCCCAAACTGTTCACCGACATCCGCGTGCGCTACGTCTTTTCCGGGCGTCGCCTTGATCCGAAAAAGGTCGATCGCGCCGTCGGTCTGTCGAATGACAAATACTGTTCGGCCACCATCATCTTGGCCGAGACCGCCACCATCAGCCACGAAATAGAAATCATCGAGCTGGGTGAGGACGGTGATTAAGCCCATGGACATTTCCCCCCTACACCCGCTTTTCGTCGGCGAAGTGAGCGGCCTTGATATTGGCGGCAAAATTGACGCTGCCCTGACGGCCGAATTAAACAGCGCGCTCGATACCTTTGGCGCATTGGTATTTCGCGGACAATCCATCGACGACGAGGCGCAAATGCGCTTCAGCGCCCTGTTCGGGCCGCTGGAAACGACGCGCCGGGCGCACCGGCCTGGGCATAAGTTGCGCCTTGATATCCATGTCTCGGACATTTCCAACCTGGACGAGGATAGCAAACTCCTAGCGCCGACCGACTACCGCCTGATGGGCAGCCTGGCCAACCGTTTGTGGCATACAGACAGTGCCTTCAAGCGCATCCCGGCGCGCTATTCCATCTTGTCGGCGCACACCTTGCCGAGCCGCGGCGGCGAGACGGAACTGGCCGACATGCGCGCCGCCTACGACGACCTCGACGACGAGACCAAAACCCGCATCAACGATTACGTCTGCGAACACTCGATCTTCAACTCCCGAGCCACCGTCGGCTTCACCGATTTCACCGACGAAGAACGCGCCGCCCTGCCGCCGGTACCGCAGGTGCTGGTTCGCAGTCACCCCGGCTCGGGACGCAAAAGCCTCTATCTCGCTTCACACGCCGGAAAAATCCTCGGCCTGCCGGCACCCGAAGGCAAGTTGCTGCTGCTCGACCTGATGGAACACGCGACAAGACGCCAATACGTCTACACCCACCACTGGCAACCCGGCGACGTGCTGATGTGGGACAACCGCTGCACCATGCACCGGGGCCGCTGGCACGATCCTGCAGACGTCCGCGACATGCGCCGCACCACGGTGTCCGACGTTGTGCCGACGGTGTATAGCGACTGATTCGAAGTAAGGAAGAACTGGTACCAATGGGCCTAGAGATACAAGAAGAGTTTTACAGCGCACTATTCGATCTTTACGGTGAAGAAACCAACTAACCAGTTTACCCGTTTGTGCACTCGATAATTCTATGGCTCGAAGGTAGGTTTTTAGAAATTGTCAGGAAAATATCATGGCACAAAAACACGCTTGTTACCGTTGCCAATACTGGGTGCCAGTTTGGGTGTTGAAGAAAAAACCCTCGAAGTTACTCAAGGACAGTCGGTCGAAACAGGGACAATGTCACCGCTATGCTCCACAGTCGAGCGCTCTCTCCCTTTCGTGGCCTATGACAAAAAGCGAAGTCTGGTGCGGAGATTTCGAGCCTCGGAAAAATGAACGTCGGAAACCCAGGTCCGGGAACTAATCTCGTAGCCTGTTCTTACCGGCAGAAATATTTGTTGACCGATTTCCGGGCCCATAAAAATAGTTGATCAAGCTCTGGGGGTTTAATTTTGCATCTCGAAAGACGGCATGCGGGAATCGCCGTAAGGATGTCGTGTGTGAAGTTCATGGGCTTTGTTTAGCTACAGGAAAACAGACAACCCATTATGGTTTGCTAAATGTCCAATTAAGATGGCGTAGGCCGTCGCCACTGGTAGCGTGGAGTATATTGCTTTTCCTTACAATTCGGGGGCACAACTTGCGACCCTGTCCAAACCTGATGAACTGCATGCAGAAACGGTAGTTTTCAGCCCACCATTTGCCAGTTTCACGGAAAACTGTTCCGGTCATTTTGCCGCCCCGTTCCACCTCTATTTCTGCTGTCTCATTCATCATTATTTTGAGGATAAAGGGCCTGTTTTTTCGGTTGGTGCCATGAATGGTAATCCCGGCCATCAGGTCTTTGATTTCACCCAATTTCATGGAATCGGTAGTAAAATTTGCCGGAAACGATGATATGTTGGCTGTATCCTTCGGCATCTCTTTCCAAACAAAATATCCCAAGCCAGTAACGGCCAATAGAATGGTAACTGTGAGAACCGGTAACCGCCACTGAACGGCCTTGGCACCTTTAGAGGATACCCCGGCATCCACGGAAATCGGACCCGCCATAACCTGAAACGCTCCAACGGGATGGGGAATATTTTTGACCTCTTGCGGGCCCATGTCCTTGAACCCAATAGACAACTTGCTTTTAACCTGCTCAAAGGCGCTGGAGGAAATGCAGACACCACCAGGATCAGCGACGCCCTCCAAACGGGCCGCAACGTTAACACCGTCGCCGAAGAGATCGTTGCCCTCTATCATGACGTCGCCGATGTTGATGCCGATGCGGAAATTCATTTTTCTGTCACCTGGCAATTCATTATTACGAGCCTTCAATTCCTCCTGAACGGAAATGGCGCAGCGAACACCTTCTACGGCGCTGTCGAATTCAGCGAAAATGGCATCGCCCGCTGTGTTAAAAACCCGCCCATGGTGCTTGTCGATTAGGTCGTTAAAAATGCGTCGGTAGGTGCGAAGGGTTCTAAGTGTCGATTCTTCGTCCGTGGCCATCATATTACTGTAACCAACGACATCGGCAGCCAGAATGGTCGTTAATTTACGTGTTATATTTTCAGAATTCATTGCCCCCCCATAACACGGTCGCTTTTGGCAAAAGGCTTTCTCGTTATTTTAGACCTCTTGATTAGGGCCATGATAGCAATTTTAGAGAGCGCGGAAAGAAAAACCCCGCAGAAGCTAGATTGGTGTTACTTGCCCCGGAATGTCCGCTTATGGCTATTAGCGGACTCTTTGGATAGTAGCGAAAAACGTCCGCTTTACCCCCGAAAGCGGACATTCTGAGGGTAGTCGCGGAATGTCCGTTAATGACCCAAAGCGGACATTGAAAGATTTAGACCTGAACATTTTCTAATTACGCTACTTCCTCTAGAATGGCCTCCACTTAAAACGCACCTCAGAACGCACCTCTTAATACTAATGGGTTAGCCAAATAATGACTAACCCATTGTTATTATTGGTAGCGAGGGGCGGACTCGAACCGCCGACACCCGGATTATGATTCCGGTGCTCTAACCAACTGAGCTACCCCGCCCCATAATACGCCCGGGGGGCGTCGCCGGGCCATCTCGGACCACGGCAAGGACAGGGGGGATATAGGGTCAACGGGCAAGGACTGTCAAGACGCCCCCCCCCCCGGACGGTCAATACCATCCGGGGGGGGAGACCGGGAAACGCCCCGTTTTCCTTTTCAGGTACCATCACGTCGGCAAGGTATGTGCAGGAAGGGTGCCAAAATTGGTTAACCTTGGGCCCACAGGTTTCAGGAGCCGCACCCGTTAACAGACCATTAACGATTCCAATAGCTTGAAAGCCGCCGGAAAAAGGTTAATCGGTTTTGCGGGTGTCGATAACGATGCGTCCTTGGACCTGGCCCTGGAGAATCTTGTCCGCCAAATAGGGCAACTCGGCAAGTCCTGCCGTGTTGGTAATGGCTGCCAGCTTGTCCAGCGGAAGTTCCTCGGCAAGCCTTTTCCAGGCAACGAGGCGGCGGCGCCTCGGGCAGGCACTGGAATCGATGCCCAAC